>NZ_JAOQJL010000051.1:0-23456 GCF_025566965.1 Blautia ammoniilytica
GCGAAAGCCAGCGCCTTGAGACGCTGGCCTAGCATTAAAGGCTTATAGCCATCCTACGAGCCACCCGTTTCACGGGTGGGGGCGACTACCAAAAATCAGGCAATTCAGGGGAAATCCCTTTTGCAAATATATATACTTGGAGGATTTTTAAGATGAGAGAGCGAATTGAAAGTAAGCATGTAACAAAAGAAATCAAAAGTCAGATGCCAGTGATTCCGGTGGAAATTGTTAAAGAAAGAGGCTGTACGTTCTGCCCGTATTATCTGGGAAATTATGAAAAACAGCCACGCTGTATGATGAAAACCTGTGCCTGGGATGATGAAAATGAACGTTTCCATCCAGTTCTTCGTGGACTAATTCCATTTTACAAAGAGAAGATGGAAAAAGCAGAAGTGAAGTTCTTGGCAATGAAAAAGATTTATACAACGCTGTTAGGAATGTTTGCCGATGAAATGAAGCAGGAAGAGTTGGAAAAAGATGAATGTTACGGATGTGTCTATGGAAAATGTGGACCATGTATCGGTATCTGTTACAAATCAATGAAAGCATAGGAGGGTTAAGCCAATGAATACAACAGTTATTTCCGGGCGATTGGTAAGAAATCCCGGATACAACGAAGTGGAGAATGAAAAAGGACTTCATAAGATTGCCAAGTTTGTTCTGGCAGTCAGAAGAAATTATTCCGATGAAGTCAGTTTCATTCCGGTAAAGGCTTTTGCAAAGAAAGCAGAATTTGCCAGAGATTATCTGATGCAGGGCACGAAGGTCATGGTGGAAGGCGAGATTGTCACAGGTAATTATGAAGATAAGGATACCGGGAAAAAGATTTATACCACCGAAGTGTATGCAAACCGGATTGAATTCGCAGGTGCAAAAATGGTTGACAGACCACCGTTTCCAGAAGATGCGGAAGGGTTCTTAGAGATCCCAGAGGGCATGGAAGAAGAAATGCCGTTTAGATAGAGGAGGATAAAAGATGATTTCAGTAGATCAGGCGTATATGGTAGGGCATATGAAAAATGCCGATGGAAGTATCAATAACAAAAATGTAGTGCTGTCAGCAGCATGTGAAGCAGCGGAACTGTTCCAGTGCATGATGTCAGTAAATCAGAAACTGGAGGACTGGCAGAGATTTAACCACACCTTGGAGATGCATCTTAGAAGTGTGGAATGTGAGAAAATCCATGATATCTGTCAGGCAGTATATGGAATGAAACATCCGTCCGATGAACTGGAAGGATTGTATCTGGCAAGAGAGGATGAACAGATATGCCTGCTGTACTATCAGGTATTTGTAGGGATGCTGGAAATCAATATTAATTCAGCCGAAGTGCTGTACAAACAGAAGGAGGAAATAATCAATGAGTAAGATGGAGTATATGCCGGTAGATTGTTTGCAGGTGCCAAAGATGCTGTTCCAGGTGGAAGAATTCAAAAATCTATCAAATACAGCAAAAATTTTATACAGCTTATTTCTGGATCGTTTGAAATTTGCGGTGCAGAATGGCTGGGTAGATCATAATGGAGATCTGTTTGTTATCTATCCAAAAAGCGAAATGAAGAAAGATCTGAATACGACTCGATATGGCGTAGATCAGGCAGTACAGGAACTTGTTAAGATTGGAAAGCTGGTGCGTATTGTTCAAAACAATGGAAAGGCGAACCACTTTTATATCAATGATATTTATGAAAATGAGATGGAGGAAGAATCAATGATGACATTAGACAGAATTATGGCAAATATGCCGATGGAAGAAAGAGAAATTATCATGGACAAGATGGTGGCAGCATCCAGAGATATTCTGGGAACAATTGCAGATATGGGATATCTGAATGAATATGAGACACCACTGACTCCTATGGAAGAGCGTGGCTATTACGATGAAAAAGGTAATCTTGATATTGATGCCGTAGAAGCCGATGGCTATGAGTTTGGCATGGATCTGGCATTTGGCGTGTTATCTGTTTATGAAGGAAAGCCTGAACGTGTGCTGGAAATTCAGAAATATGTAAATGAGCAGTATGAGTGCTGCTCTAATAGGAAGTTTATGAAAGTTCTGGAAACAATCGCACGAATGAATGGAAACGAGGAGGTTTATATCGAGGATATGTATGCCTGCAATAAAGAAGCAAGGAATTATTATCTGAGTGAGTTAATGATGTGTTTCAACTTTGTGTTTAATGAGATGTGTCATGGTACAGGCAGTGCGGCAAATTGTGATTTCGATGTAGAAGAGTAGGAAAATATTATGGCAGATTTTGAATATTTCAGAGCAGAAGAATCTGACCAGTTTTCTTTTTTTCGGATACCAAAAGCTCTGTTCACAGAAAAAGAGTTTGCAAGCCTGTCCACAGACGCAAAACTCCTTTACGGAATTCTGCTTGATCGAATCAGCCTATCCAAGAAAAATGGCTGGATTGACGGTGATGGTTATGTCTATATCATTTACACGATTGCGTCAGCTGTAATGGCTGGGGTGAGAAGCTCCGTGACAACGACCGAGAGTAGTCGTAGGAATCTGCCAAAAGATTCTCGAAAACGCCCCAGAGGTGGGGTGCGCTACCTATAGGTCTAGGATCTATAAAATATCTATGGTTAGAATGTTTACTTTGGCGAGTAAACTGACGAAAACTGCGAATGTACGGTTCTAAAAGAAGACCATATAGAAATCCATTACATTTATATCATAGAATAGAATTGACATTTTCCACAGGGCGGCTCTGTCTGGTCAATACCCATGGTCCGGTAATATGGCTTCCTTTCTTGCATATGCCAAGAGATGAATATGGAACACTAAGTATTAATGTAGAAGAGGAAGTAAATATACCCTCTGGTGTTACTATAGGAAATGTAATGTTACCATCAGTAAAAGAAACGTTTGAACAAATATGGCCGGATGCAGTAAAGAAAGCTTTAGAGATTTTATTTAAGCAAAATAGAACAGAAAAAATGTCCATGGCGCAATATCAAATATATGTATCAAAATTATGGTCTGAAATATGTCAGAAAGTGGGCTATATGAATATCGTTGATTATGACAATTTTGGTGACATAAAAAGTATATTTTATGATTTGGAAAAAAGACATTTAATAAAAAAGGAGAATGACGGGATTGAATGAAATTGAGAATGTATACGGAGAGACAGTAGAATTTTATGATTTATCAGCTCTTTCACAGATAGGGAACAAAAAAATTGTTTTAAACAAATTTGCTGATATGGTTAAGGATTTAGATGGAATCATTTTGGATATAGGTGCAGGAACTGGAAAAACAACAATAGAGATGGCTAATATGATATGTGATAAAGAAATAATTGCTTTAGAACCATCGGCTTATATGAGAACAGCGTTTATGGCAAGATTAATGGAGCATAATGAAGTTAAAGAGAGAATTTCTCTATTGCCGATAGATGTAGGTAAATATTCATTTCGAGATAAAATAAGTGGTGTAATGTGCATGGGAGTACTTGGACATTTAAAAAGGGATGAACAAGAAAAATTATTGTATAAATTAGATAAAAATTTGAATATAAATGTCCCAATCCTGATAGAACTTTTAGAACCGAAATTTCTTGTTGCGCCAGTAGGAAGTAGAATATCGGTGGCTACTCAAGGAAGATTGCGCTATGAGACGTATATTACCGATATAAAGCAAGTGGGGATGGATCAATGGACATGGAGATTGACCTATAAAGTTTTTTGTGGTAAAAACATAGTTAGTACTGTAGATAGCCTAATGTCGTGGAATTATCAGAGTGTGGAAAAAATTTTAAACCAATTGACAAAAATGCACTTTAGAACAGCTAAATTATCAGAAACATTATTACTTGCAATAAAAGCACGATAAATATGAACTTCAGATAAAATTAACTCTCGAACTGTCAGGTGTTCCTAAAATGCCATATTTATAAGATAATTTAGCGATGTGCAGGGAGAACAATGAGAATTAATATTAAATTGTCAGTACAATGGGTTTTAAAAGTGACTTTATCGTCTTGTGAGATGCAGAAAGAAATGGAAGTAAGTGAAGTTTGTAATTTACATTAAGTAGTGTCTGCTTTTTACATGATTACAAAATTTGACTTTTTACTTTGGAAGTTGTAAAATTTAATTAGTCTTATCTAACTTCGGGAGGAATGCTTGTACATGACAAACCAATACATGAATAATCTTTATCGTGATCTGCTCTCTAATTCACCGCAGACAATAACCATAGATATTCCAGCAGACATGGGGACAGGGCAGATTTTACAGGTGGTCACGAAACAGGGAGCAGTTGTTTCGGACTGGAAAATGAATTATTTTTCAGATATGAACGTGCAGGGAGTGAGTAGCGAAGAATACATTCAAATGTTGTTCTGCTTCAATGATGGTGTTTCCTGGAATATTGCAGATAGCCGACAAAGTATCAGCATACAAAAAGGTGAGTCCTGTATTTATCGTGGACACGGGAAAATGGAATATCTGTGCTATTCCAAACAAAACGATTTCCTTTTCAAAAATGTAAAAGTACCACTGTCGTATTTCCGTAAAATTATGAATGACTATTTTGATGTTGGTGAGATTGAGGTTTATCAGAAAAAACTATTGGAAGGTATATCAAAAGTAGGTATTACTCCCTATATGGAGCACATTTTTGCGGAACTGAAAGACTTCACGCAATATCGCGGCGGATTGGGATACCTGTTTTTGGAAAGCAAAGTTTTTGAGTTGTTATCTGTATATTTGAGTGAGATTTTGGAACTGAGTATTCTTGCGTCAACTTATATAGCAATTTCCAGAAGTGACCGAGAATCCATCATAGAAGCGAAGAGAATCATTGACAGTCAGCTTGCTTTGGCACCAAGTTGTGAGGAATTGGCGCGAAAAGTCAATATTAGTACTTCAAAATTGTCAAAGGGTTTTTCCTCGCTGTTTGGAACATCGGTTCATGCGTATATTATAGATCAGCGATTGGAAAAGGCGGCAAGTCTACTATTAGAAAGTAATTTGAACGTAAGTCAGGTGGCAGCATTTGTAGGCTATTCAAAACCGAGTAACTTTGCTGCGGCATTCAAAAAGAAGTATGGGGTAATTCCTAAAAACTATAAAACGGAAAATACGATTGGTTAAAATTAAAAAATACCGATTTTGGGTAGAATAAAACCGTTTTTGGGTTGGAAATGTAGGCGTAAATTGTTATTATATGTGGTGTAGTTAGAAAATACTAACTACACCATTTTTTAGATAGGAGGATACTGGTATGAGTTCCCAGAAAAAAAGTTCCCGGCTTGAGGGAAAAGATTTAATTACTATCGGCATCTACACCGTCATCTATGTCGTCATTGTTATGCTGGTGGCGATGCTTGGCTTCATCCCCATTTTTATTCCGCTGATGGCGGTGCTGTGTCCTTTGATTGGCGGCATCCCCTATATGCTGTATGTTACAAAGGCTAAAAAATTCGGGATGACTGCAATCATGGGTTTCCTGATTGGTCTAATCATGGTGTTCTTCGGCAACGGCTATCTTACTATGGTAACTGGTCTTGTTGGCGGCCTGTTGGCTGACGTGATCCTGAAAAAGGCAGACTACAAAAGTGCAAAGAGTACAGTTCTTTCCTGCGGTGTGTTCAGCATCTGGGTGTTTGGCAACTTTGCTCCCATTTTCCTGAACCGTGAAAGCTATATGGTAATGCTGACTGAAGGATACGGCACTGAATATGCAGCTACCCTTAATACATATATGCCTATGTGGATTGCGCCTAT
Organism: Blautia ammoniilytica; assembly: GCF_025566965.1. Classification (NCBI taxonomy): domain Bacteria; kingdom Bacillati; phylum Bacillota; class Clostridia; order Lachnospirales; family Lachnospiraceae; genus Blautia; species Blautia ammoniilytica. The sequence goes on from NZ_JAOQJL010000051.1 coordinate 5,747, forward strand.
TTTGCTGGTTGCCTGCTTTGTGTTTGGCCTTGTCGGAGGTATGATTGGGAAAGCCATTTGCAAAAAGCACTTCCAGCGTGCCGGTATTGCATAATGGCGCGGGAATTTCTGCTCAGCAAAAAAACAGAACAAGGGTTGCGGCTCGATCCGCGTACAAAACTGTTGCTCATCTTCATCATAAGCATTTTTGTCATGGGTGGAACAGGCGGAGAAGCTATGGGACTGATCCGCCTTGTTCTTTGTGTGGTTCCGGCTATATTGCTGCTTACCTCGAAACAATGTGCAAAAGCTGTGGGCTATATTGCTGTGTTTTCTGTTTTTTATGCTGTCCAAATTTATGTTTTGCCGCACCTTACGGGGATATTGAATTTCCTTGTTCTGTTTACAACAGGATTCTTCTGCCGAATCCTTCCCAGTGTTGCGATTGCTGCCTATGCAGTGAAAACAACAACGGTCAGTGAATTGATTTCCGGCATGGAAAGAATCCATATGCCTAAAGAAGTGACGATCCCCTTAACGGTCATGTTCCGCTTCTTTCCAACTGTCTTTCAGGAGTCAGAAGCAATCAGTGACGCTATGAAAATGCGTGGGATTAAACTTGGAGGGAAAAAATCTTCAAAAATATTGGAGTATAAGCTGATCCCGATGATTACCTGCTCCGTGAAAATCGGTGAGGAACTTTCCGCTGCGGCAATTACCCGTGGCCTCGGCGCTCCTGTCAAACGCACAAACATTTGCCAGCTTAAATTCAATTTTGCCGATGTGGTGCTGATCTTGTTTTGTTGCTTTGTAGTGTTTTGGGCGATTGCTTCCCCGATAATTTCCGCAGGAGGGATTTTGCCATGATAGATTTTCAAAATGTTTCTTTTTCTTATGGTGAAGAATCCAGCGGCGGAGGGATTAGAAATGTCAATCTCACCATAAACACAGGGGAATTTGTTTTACTCACGGGAGAATCCGGCTGTGGGAAAACAACGATTACCCGTTTGGTAAATGGGCTGGTGCCTCATTATTACGAGGGCAAATTAGAGGGCGATGTCCTTCTGGACGGAAAAAGCGTATCAGATACGCCGCTTTATGACTTGGCTGCTATGGTGGGATCTGTATTCCAGAATCCCAAAAGTCAGTTTTTCAACGTGGATACGGATAGTGAATTAGCCTTTGCCTGTGAAAATTTAGGCTATCCTCAGGAGGATATCCTGAAAAGGATTGACCGGACAGTTTCCGATTATCATATTGAAGATTTGATGGGGCGAAGCGTGTTTGCTCTGTCCGGAGGCGAAAAGCAAAAAATAGCCTGTGCTTCATCAAGTGTATTGCTGCCGGGAATTATGGTCCTGGACGAACCATCTTCTAATTTGGATATGGCTGCTATTGATGACCTGCGGCAGGTCCTAAGCCTCTGGAAAAAGCAGGGCAAAACAATTCTGATCGCAGAACACCGCCTTTACTACCTTCACGATCTTGCAGATCGTGTGCTGTATGTAAAAGATGGGGAGATTGAACGGGAATACACGCCTGCTGAATTTGACAGCTTATCGGATGGCACTCGAAAAGAAATGGGGCTGCGGCCGTTTTCTCTCTCGAAGTTGAAGCCTGCGAATCAGTATCAGGCGCATACAGCTAAACAGATGGAATTTCAAAATTTCTGCTTTGCGTATAAAAAGCGGGAACCGGAAAGCCTCCATATTCCGAGTGCAGAACTGCCTGTTGGAGAAACGATTGCCATTATCGGTCTGAATGGCGCTGGAAAATCTACTCTGGCCCGCTGTATTTGCGGACTGGAAAAGAAGTGTGGCTTTTTGCAGGTTGAGGGGAAAACCCTTGATTGGAAAGCCCGGCTCAAACATTGCTACATGGTAATGCAGGATACCAGCCATCAGCTATTTACCGAAAGCGTGGCGGATGAAGTGCTTCTGAGCATGGACAACAAGGATGAAACTGTTGTGGATAAAATCCTTAAACAGTTTGATCTGCTGGAATATAAAGACAGGCACCCGCTTTCTCTTTCCGGCGGGCAAAAACAGCGGGTAGCGATCGCGTCTGCCATTGTGAGTAACCGGGAGATCATTGTGTTTGACGAACCAACAAGCGGGCTTGATCTCAAACATATGCGGGAAGTTGCGCGGAGTTTGAAGTCACTCGCGGATCAGGGCAAAACGCTTCTTGTTATTACGCATGATCCGGAGTTGGTGATGGCGGGATGTTCGTATGTAGTCCATATGGAAAAAGGGCAAGTAAAAGAAAGCTATCCATTGGACGAATCCGGCAGTAAAAAGGTTTTGGATTTTTTCCGAATCCGCCAGTGAATTTTAGAAATTATGAATGTCAGGGCCGCCTTGACTGGACAGAAAGATAATGATAAGAGGCCGCTTTACTTTGGCGGCCTCTTGTTTTTGAAGCACAGACAGTACGGCTCAATATAAGGAGGGCTTATGTTCAAAAAAATCTTTGAGTACGCAGGGCCATATAAGAAAAATATGTATGTGGCCACGGTTGTCGTACTGGTCAGCGTTCTTATGGGCATCCTGCCTTTTGTGCTGGCCTATCAGGTCATTTCGCCATTGGTTATGGGCGATTCTGTTGAAACAGAATTTGTTTTATTGCGTGTTATAGGGGGTTTGATCTGTCTTGTTTTGCAGGCGTTTTTTTATGGATGGGGATTATCAATTTCTCATAAAGCAGCATATAACACATTGTTCCGGCTGCGGGTATCTCTGCAAAAGAAGTTTGAGAAACTTCCCCTTGGCATTGTGGAGGAAAAAGGGACAGGGACAATCAAAAAGCTGTTTGTCGATGATGTGGACAGCTTGGAATTGCTCCTTGCTCATTCAGTCCCAGAGGGTATCGCAAATTTACTGATCCCGCTGGTGATTTATGTTGCTATGTTTTGTGCGGACTGGAAACTGGCTCTTATGTCTTTGGCCTCTATCCCGATCAGCCTGCTCTCCATGGTCATTATGTACTCTGTTGGAATGAAGCGCATGGGTCCCTACTATCAGTCTGCACAGAAAATGAACAACACGATCATTGAGTACATCAATGGTATGGAGGTTGTCAAGGTTTTCAACCGGGAGAGCGAATCTTACGAGAACTTCCGCAAGGATGTAACGGACTATCGGGATTATACCTTGGCATGGTATAAGGCCGCCTGGCCCTGGATGGCGATATACGGAAGTCTACTGCCCTGCACTGTTATTCTGACTTTGCCTCTTGGGGCATGGTTTGTTCTCTGTGGCATAAGCACTTTACCTGATTTGATTTTAGTCCTCTGCCTTTCCCTCAGCATTGGGATTCCTCTCCTGAAAGCACTGGGCTTTATGGAGACGATTCCGAATCTGAATTATAAGATCACGGCACTTGAACAGATGTTAAATACGGCACCGCTGCAAGCTGCTGAGGATGATTTCCACGGACAGGATTTTAACATTTCTTACGATCATGTTTCCTTTGCGTATCAGACGACACAGCCTGGCCCAGATGGGAAACCGATAATAGCGGAAAACGAAGTCCTCCACGATATTACCTTTGTGGCACAAGCAGGACAAAAAACTGCCCTAGTTGGTGAATCCGGTTCTGGCAAGAGCACCCTTGCAAAACTGTTGATCCACTACTATGACCCGCAGAAAGGGAGCATTTCCATTGGCGGGCAGAAACTTTGTGATATGAGCCTGGAGGCATTGAACAGCCGCATTTCCTATGTGGCTCAGGATCAGTACCTGTTTAACACCTCCCTGCTGGAAAATATCCGTCTTGGACGTTTGGATGCTACCGATGAGGAAGTAATGCAGGCGGCGAAGAAAGCCCGGTGTATGGAGTTTCTGGAAAAGCTGCCGCAAGGTATTCACTCCATGGCGGGCGATGCGGGGAAAATGCTTTCCGGGGGGCAGCGCCAGCGAATTTCCCTGGCGCGGGCAATATTGAAGGATGCCCCGATTGTAGTGCTTGACGAGGCCACGGCCTATGCTGATCCAGAAAATGAGGAAAAAATGGAGGCTGCTATTGCGGAGCTGGTGGAGGGAAAAACCTTGGTAGTTATCGCTCACAAACTTCCCGCTATAATGAACGCAGATCAAATATGCGTTATGGATCACGGAAAGATGGTGGCAACCGGAAAACATCAGGAGCTGATTCAAGCTTGCCCAGAATACCAAAAGTTGTGGAAAGCGGCTCAGGACAGCGCCGAGTGGAAAGTATCTACTGCAAAGGAGGGAAGATAAATGTTTGCATTGATTTCAAGAATCCTGAACCTCTCCGGGAGGTATAAAAGCCGTATTCAGGCTGCATTTCTATGTGCATTTGTCGAGTCCATTCTCTCCAAAATGCCGATCTTCATGGCGTTTATTGTCTTGGCCGGGTTTGCTGATAATACGCTGACTGGAAAGACCTGTCTGTTTGTCGGACTTGGATTATTAGCTGTTGTAGTGGTTCAGACAGTGGTTCACTATTTGAGCGACCGTCTGCAAAGTGCCGCTGGATTTATGATCTTTGCTGATAAACGGATGGAGTTGGGAAATCATTTAAGAAAAATGCCGATGGGTTACTTTACATCGGGGAATATTGGCAAAATCAGCTCTGTTCTCAGTACGGATATGGTATTCATTGAGGAAGTTTCTATGAGTACCATTGGCAACATGATGAGCTATATGCTGTCTACTTTGGTTTTAGCTGTTTTTATGTTCGTACTGGATTGGAGACTTGGGCTGATTGCGGTAATCATTACCTTGCTGGCATCACTGGTTGCAAAATATATGAATAAGGTTTCCTTCAAGGAGGCTGTCGGGCGTCAAAACCAAAGCGAGAATTTGACGGATGCGGTCTTGTCTTTTGCCGAAGGAATTGGGGTTATCAAAAGTTACAATCTGCTCGGAGAAAAATCTGACGAATTAACGGAAAACTTCAAAAAATCAAGGGATGTCAATACGAAGTTTGAGCAGAAAATGACACCGTGGACCACTGGCTTAAACATTCTCTATGGCGTGGGTATTGCCGCTATCTTCGGTTTATCCGTTTTTTTACATCAGGAAGGCGTACTCTCCCTGGCTTATCTTTTGGGCGTGCTGCTGTTTGTCTTTGATCTCTTTGGACCTCTGAAAGCTCTTTATGGAGAAGCAACCCGACTGACCGTGATGAATGCCGCATTAGACCGCATTGAAGCTGTTTTGGACGAGCCCGAACTTCCCGATAACGGAAATCAACATATTCTGTCACAGGCACAGCCGGATCAGCCAGAAGTACAATTTAGCGATGTGGGCTTCGCCTATCAGGACAAGGAAGTCCTGCACAACATCAGCTTCTCTATGCAGAAGAATACCATGACCGCACTTGTGGGACCGTCTGGCGGTGGCAAATCCACGATTGCGAACCTTCTGGCGCGGCTGTGGGATGTGAAATCCGGCAAAGTGACAATCCGTGGTACAGATATTCGGGATGTACCTCTCGCCGAACTGATGGAACAGATCAGCATGGTTTTCCAGAGGGTGTACTTGTTCCAGGATACCATTTACAACAATATCAGCATGGGTAAACCGGACGCTACCGAGGAAGAAGTCTATGAGGCTGCAAAAAAAGCCCGCTGCTATGATTTTATCATGGCGCTGCCAGATGGATTCCAGACAGTCATCGGTGAAGGCGGCGCTACTCTGTCCGGCGGCGAAAAGCAAAGAATCTCTATCGCCCGATGCATTTTGAAGGACGCACCGATTGTCATTCTGGATGAAGCGACTGCAAGTGTTGATACCGATAATGAAAGCTATATCCAGGAGGCAATCAATGAGCTGGTAAAGGGTAAAACATTACTTGTGATTGCACATCGCCTGAATACCATCCGTCAGGCAGATCAGATTTTGGTGATCTCTGATGGACGGATCAGCGAACAGGGAACCCATGACGAGCTTATGGCAAAAGCCGGGATTTATCAGGATTTTGTAAATATCCGTAAAAAGGCTTCCGGCTGGAGCCTTGCATAAAGGAGGAACCGATGAAGATTCATGCGTCCGGGGAGGATTATCTGGAGGCTGTGCTGATTCTTCAAAAGAAGCAGGGTATGGTCCGATCCATTGATCTTGCCCGGCACATGGGATTCAGTAAACCGAGCATCAGCCATGCAGTAGGTGTGTTAAAGAATGGCGGTTTCCTGACTGTCGATGAAGATGGATACCTCAATCTGACTAATGCCGGGCGGGAGGTTGCCGAGAAAATTTATGAACGCCATCAGTTCTTTACGGAGCAGCTTGTAGCTGTCGGGGTTGATCGGGAAACTGCAGAAAGAGATGCCTGTCGGATAGAACATGTAATCAGTGAAGAAGCTTTTGAAAAATTGAAAACTTCGGTTGAAAAAAAGTATTAGTACAATGTTGATTCACCGAATCTTTTATGTTCATCATACTATAGAATTGTTGAGAAACGTGAAACAGGGTATGAAACTCGTATACTAAAAGACATTCAGAGTGGAATTACACTAGAAACACTTATGGCAAAAGGACATAGGAAAACGCCGGAAGAAAAAGCAGCTGTTGCGAAACAAAAGAGGAAACAGAGGCGAGCAAAACGGAAAAAAGAAGCAAGAGATAATCTGACCAAAGAAGAGATCTTGCAAGATGACCGATTTTTCTGTATTGCTGGTTATACCTCCGGAGGTGCACCGTATGGTGTCACCTGGGAGGAAAAGGATTTGAAACCTTGGGAAGATTGGGAAGAAAATGAGTGAGTTGCCAGTGCAATCTTATTTTTCTCTTGTGACAGAAACAGGTTCCTTTTTTGCCGGAAGTAAGTCTGAACTGATCTCTGGAGCATCGAGCAGTGCAGTGAAATTTTGCTGAATGATCTCTAGGGTTTTCTGCTTTTTCTGCAATTCCTGTTTTTCCCGGACAGTAGCATCCTGTTCAGATTCAAGATTTTCAATCCGCTTCTGGATTTTATTAGAGCTTGGGATTTTGGTGACACCGAGATCCTGAAGCTCTTTTTTTAGTGAATCGTGGAGCTGGTATTCTGCCTGATGTTTGGTGCGGTATGCTTTTGGATTTTTAGCAGATTTACAATCTTCAATTACTTTACGACAAAGCCGGTAAGAATCGCAGTGTTTCTGAATGACTTTCTGCGTGCTCAGCTCACTGTTGATTTGTGCTATTCTTTGGTCGGCAACTTTCACAGAAGCTTCAATGTCAGATACATGCTGCCTGAAATCGTCATAATTCAGCAAGTTATTTTCGGAAAGATAGTTGAAGGTATGGGCTGCCTCTTTTAGATTATTGAGCTTTGCCCATCGTTCAAATCCCTCTCGATTTCCAGTTGTGACATAAGTGGAGATATTGATATACAAGCGAGCTTCTCTGGACAGATGTCTTGGAGTTTTTACTTTGCTACGATTTTTAGCCAGACGGATGCGAACATTTTCTTCGGAATAATAGCTTCCGAGAGATTTCATATAAGTGAAGTTCTTCTGCTCCGGTGCACGGAAGGACAGGTGCTTTCCCTGCCGGACTTCATATCCGGCTAACTGCATCTTTTGCAGAAATTCCTCATAGTTGATGGAAGTCCAGATTGATTTATCAACTGCGACACGTAGCTTGGCTTTCCAACTGGTGCCACGATGATATTCCATGTTCTCTTTATAGCTTTTACCTTTTTCTCCGGTTGGCATGCTGGTGGCAAGTCCATTTTCATGGCAGATACGATTACTGATTCTGCAGAGTTTATGGTAGCTCCGCTTATTGGAAACATACTTGTGATGATCAACAAAGCTTGCAGCGTTGAAGATGATATGATTGTGAATATGATTTTTGTCAACGTGTGTGCTGATCACGTACTCATATTTTCCTTTCAGCACTTCGTCAGCAAATTGTTGACCTAAGCGATGGGCATTTTCGGCATCAACTTCTCCAGGTTTAAATGATTGGATCAGATGAAATGCCAGGTTATCGCCTTTATCCATTCCATTCTTTTTTGCCATTTCTCTTGTCATAGAAAATTCAAGATCTGCAGTTTCCGGGGAACAGCCAAAACTGGAAACTAACAGTTTTTCATCTGTCTTATCTGGATTTGTAATATAGTCCAGAGCTTTCTTGTCAGTTACCTTAATGTGGAAGATTTTAAGATACGCCATAATTCTTTCACCATCTCTTTCAATTCTTGCATTTCTTCTGGATATAGATCTCCGGTGGTATTTACCTTTTTTGCAATCTGGTTGATATTTACACCAATCTTGTGCATTTCCTCATACTGTTTCTTCAGTGGGGTGGTATCGGTGTTGACGATGTAACCGTCGATTGCCATCTTACGCAGATAAGCTCCCATGTTTTTGGTTTTTGATTCTATCATCTTCCTGCGTATAAGCTTCCTTTCTTCTTCGGTGACATAAAAATGGATTTCTTTGTTTCTCTTTCTTTCAGCCATTGGTGGGTTCTCCTTTCTGAGAGGACAGTAGTATCGTTGCTTTCAACGTTTTTCAATTTAGGGCAGGGTACCCTAAATTGGGATTTCCCGGAAGTGTATCCTCACTTCCTGTCCTTGCTGTTTTACCTCTCTATTAGTTAAAGTCAGGAGAACCGGGAAAATGCAAAAGAATTTGGCAGGTAGTACGGGATACGAAAATGTGGTATGATTATGGGCAGGATATCAGAAGAATCAGGAGTTGAATAGATTGTGAAGAAAGAAGAAATTTTTGAATATGTGCAGAAACAGTATGGCACGATTCCGGAATATTTATGGAGTAAACTACCGGACAGTGCAGTATTTCGACATAAGAATGGGAAATGGTATGCAGTGATCATGACGGTTGAAAAATCGAAACTGGGATTAGAAGGAAGAGAGATGGTTGATATCATTGACGTAAAGTGTGATCCGGACATGACAAATATGATTATTCAGACTTATGGATTTTTACCTGGGTATCATATGAATAAGCAGCACTGGATCACTATTTTACTGGATGGTTCGGTCAGCGAAGCAAAGGTACTGGACTTTTTAGATATGAGTTATGACCTGATTGATGGAGCAGGCAGAAAGGAAAACAAATGAGAAAAGCAATCGTATATGCATCTGTGCATCATGGAATTACACTGATTTTTGAGCAAAAGGAAAACCGGGGATTTTATTCCTCGGTTTTTCGGCTGTTATGCTTCAGTCTTCAACTTGAAAAATATCTTCTACAGGCACTTTCAGGTAATGGGCCAGCCGGATTGCAATCTCAAGAGAGGGATTACGTTCTCCACGTTCGATGCGGCCTATAGTCTGGCTGCAGGAACCTATGGCTTCAGCCAAATCTGCTTGAATGAGATTCCGTTCTTCACGAATATCTTTTAATGTATTATTGATTGCCATTCAATCACTTCCTTTGCTTATTGTTATCAGCAGGATCATGAACCTGCTGTTGAAATCTAATGAAATCCCGGAATTTCTGCACCTTTGCATTTTCCGATTACTTTTCCAAAAATCTTAAAAGAGTCAGATTCCAAAACTTGGATAGGACGATATTTTTGATTTAAAGAAATCAGATAAACACCATCTGGCTCATCGTGTAATTCCTTGATGTAAGTATTACCGTTGAGATAGAAGATTCCAATTTCACCATTAGCAAGAGAATCTTTTTTCTGAATCCATGCGACATCGCCTGTATGATAAAGTGGTTCCATACTGTCACCGGAGATCCGTACACCAAAGTCAGTCTGCTCAGGAGCAAGGTGTCCTACGTCATAAGTTTCTTTTACAGAATCTTCCAGGTAATTTCCAGTACCAGCAGAAACTGGTTCCCAGGTAATTTCTACAGGATGATGGAATGGGATAATCTTTGCAGACAGTGGAGAAAACTTTTTAGAAGCTTTCAAAATATCAGCAAATTCAATCAATTTATTTCTGCCTTCTTCATTCAATCCACTCATAATGTTATATGGATTTTCTCCAAAGAAAGATTCATATATATCTTCGATATCAAGTAACTGGCAAAGTGTCAGGAAAACATGTAAAGCTGGTTCTCGTGCATTGGTCTCCCATTTGGAGATTGCTTTTGTAGTGACCTGAATACCTTCCTGAGAAAGCAGGTCTACCAGATCTGATTGAGAGTATCCTTTCTTTTTTCTATTTTCTGCTAATATTTCCCCGAAATCACGCATTTGTTCGCCTCATTTCTATTTGAATTTTCTATATGCATTATACCGTATGTTAGAAATAAAATCAACAATAATCTCCAAAATGGAGAAAATACAACCAAGATGTTACTTGACTATCTCCGGAATGTCGATATATACTAAACATACAAAAATTGATAAGACATCATGTTGAAGGAAACAGCTGGGAGGTGAAAAGTTTGAGTGAGCGTGTGATCCTGCATAGTGATATGAACTGTTTTGTGTGACTTGAAAGTCACTACATTTATTGTCTTACCGTAAGGTGTAAGACCTGCTGTTCCGTCAGTTGAGTCTAATATCTACAAAGTAGCGGGTAACTGCTATGAGGAAACGAGATATGAAAAATCATCTTTACAGAGATGTAGAACTGATTCCGTGAGGATAAGAACAAGTAAGAGCAACACTGACTTGAGATGATGACTGGGATAGAATGGCTAAGATATCTGAATCACTGGTAAATGTCGTTATGCGCGAACAGGCCAAAGGTTGCTGGGCCTGGCCCAAAATGGGAATGCGGTTTGGTTGGGGGTTGAAACAGCCACCACACGGACTATAGAACCGTCGGCAGAAAGGTGGAGCCTAATCTACCAGCATAAATGTAGTGGAACAAGGTAAGCCCGTATATCTCCATAAAGATACGGAAAGTAACCCGTAAGGGAAACCGATAGATGTGCGGGTAAGGAGGACGGAGAAAGCGAATGCCTTCTTGTAATGAGAAGGATAGAGAATATACTCACCCGAAAGGGGGCAGACTTCCGTCTGGTCTTATGTTGCAAGAGAATTAGCAGAATTTCTGAAAGGAGAAATGCAAATGTACGAGAAATCGTGTGCATCTTCAAATCACATTAAGAGCTGGAAGGATATTGATTTTGGAACAGCTGAATATGAGGTTAAGAAACTGCAGATGCGTATTGCAAAGGCTGTAAAGGAGAACAGAGTAGGAAAAATCAAATCCTTACAATGGACTCTGACTCATTCGTTTTATGCAAAAGCAATTGCTGTAAAAAGAGTAACAGAAAACAAGGGTAAAAGAACACCTGGAGTAGATGGCGTGTGTTGGATAAGTAATGAGGACAAATTTAACGCCATATTCACACTTCAGAGAAGAGGATACCAACCTCAACCGCTCAGACGAATCTACATTCCAAAGAAAAATGGAAAAAAGAGACCACTGAGTATTCCTACAATGAAAGATAGGGCAATGCAAACATTACACAAAATGGCACTGGAACCAGTCACAGAAACTCTGGCAGACGGCACTTCATACGGATTCAGACCCAACAGATGTGTTCAAGACGCTATAGAGCAATGTTTTGTCGACTTGGCTCGAAAAACAGCACCAGAATGGGTGTTGGAAGGTGACATAAAAGGATGTTTCGATAACATAAATCATGAATGGATGCAAAAGAATATCCCTATGGACAAAGAAATTTTGCACAAATTTCTTAAAGCTGGATTTGTGGAAAAGGGAAAACTCAATGCTACTGACCAAGGAACACCACAGGGAGGTACTATTTCACCGACGCTGTGTAATTATGTATTGGACGGATTAGAAAGATTATTGAAGAATAAGTTCAAACGGTATTGGTCGAAAGGTAGACAGATAAATCCAAAAGTAAATCTGGTGCGCTATGCAGATGATTTCATTATTACAGGAGTATCAGAGGAACTATTAAGAAACGAGGTACTACCTTTAGTAAAAGAGTTCATGCATGAAAGAGGATTAGAATTATCGGATGAAAAGACAGTTATTACGAACATACACGATGGATTTGACTTTTTGGGTTGTAATATTCGTAAATATGGGGATAAATTACTTACCAAACCATCAAAACAGAATGTTAAATCAATTATGCGTAAAATTCGTGGAACAATTAAGAAGTTCCGAACGGGCAAGCAATCCGATCTGATCAAATGCCTGAATCCTATTATCAGAGGATGGGTGAACTTTCAGAAGTATAACGTATCTTCGGTTGCATTTAGATATGTGGACTGGCAGACATTCAAGGCGCTATGGAGATGGTGCCGACGTAGACATAAAAACAAACCAGCCGCATGGATAAGAGATAAATATTTCCACAGAATCGGAAACCGTAGCTGGACTTTCTCTGAAAAGCTGACGGAGGATAATTATCTCGCATTAGTATATGCAACCGACACAAACATTACCCGTTTTACATGTATTAAAGCGGAAGCGAATCCCTACGATGAAATTTGGATGGAATACTTCGCTGAACGCAAAAATAAATCCTACAGCAATTTCAAATTTGTATACGAATGATATACAACCGGCTTATTGTGGCAGCAATAGGCTTTATAAGGCTTGAGCCGTATGATGGGAAACTATCACGTACGGTTCTTAGGGGAGGGAAGGACAGTAATGCTCTTCTCTTACCCGACTATGCCAGTGTAGAAATGCTGCATCATCCGGAATTTGCCGGAATGCCGCTGGCAGTCGGTGGCGATCCGGAAGCCAGACATGGGATTGTGCTGACAGCAAATTATATTGCAAAGCAAAAAGGTGTAAAGACCGGAATGGCATTATGGCAGGCAAAACAGATTTGTCCGGAAATCATATTTGTACCACCACGGATGGATTTGTATTTGAGATTTTCAAAGATGGCAAGAGAAATCTATTCGGAGTATACGGACAAGATTGAGCCATATGGAATTGATGAAGCCTGGCTGGATGTATCGGACAGCAGAAATCTGAAAGGAAGCGGAATGACGATTGCAAGAGAAATCAGCCATCGGATTAAATACGAACTGGGTGTAACGGTAAGTATTGGAATTTCCTGGAATAAGATTTATGCGAAACTTGGTTCAGATTATAAAAAGCCGGATGCAATCACAGAGTTTAATCGAGAAAATTATAAAGACAGGATATGGCAGCTTCCAGCGTCAGATTTGCTTTATGTCGGAAGACAGACAAATAAGAAATTGCAAAAACTTGGAATCCGGACAATCGGGCAACTTGCGGAATCAGACGAAAAGTTGTTAGAGAGTCATTTTGGAAAAATAGGAAATGTATTATGGGCTTTCGCAAATGGCTGGGATGAAGATCCGGTTTGCAAGGAAGGATATGAAGCACCAGTAAAGTCGATAGGTAATAGCACTACAACACCGAGAGATCTGGAAAATGATCTGGATGTCTGGATCATTCAAATAGCATTGGCAGAAAGTGTAGCTGCACGATTGCGGAAACATGGATTTAAATGCAAAACAGTAGAAATTACAGTTCGAGATAATCGATTGTATAGTTTTTCCAGACAGATACATTTACGACAGCCAACGAATATTACAAACGAGATTGTAACTGCAGCATTTCAGCTATTTAAAGATAATTACAAATGGGAACATCCCATTAGAAGCCTGGGGATCCGAGCTGCGGATCTTGTGTTAGATGATATTCCCGTGCAGTTGGATTTATTTGGAAATCAGGAGAAAAAGGAAAAGTTAGAGAAGCTGGATCGTACTGTAGATGAGATCAGACGACGGTTTGGTTATTTCAGTATACAGCGAGCGGCAATGTATCAGGATAAAGTCTTATCCCACTTAGACGCTGGTACGCACACGATCCATCCACATAGTTATTTCCATGGGTAATTGGAGGGATAGATTTGAAAAAAGCATTAACCAGAAAACAGGAAGAAAGTTATCAGTGTATTTTACGATATACCAATGAACATGGATATCCACCGACAATACGGGAATTTGGAAAATTGATCGGGGTGAAATCAACATCATCAGCATTTTCCAGAATCAAGCAGTTGGAGTTAAATGGATATATCCGCAGAATCCCGGCATCGCCAAGAGCAATTGAGATTTTATAGTGAGGTGTCGGCATGAACAAAGTATATGTAGATGTAGTAGCAGAGTTTCGGAAAGACGGACAGCTGGTTCCCATATTTTTTACATGGGAGGATGGAAGAAAATATAGTATTGACAGAATTTTGAAAATCGAGCGATGCGCCAGCAGAAAGGCAGGCGGTGTAGGAATGATGTACACCTGTATGATACAGGGGCAGGAAAGCCACTTGTTTTACGAAGTGGATAAATGGTTTATGGAGAGAAAAACAGCATAAGGAGAGATTGGTATAGACGATATTATTTGGATTATTAACCGGCAGGGATAGTCACTTTCCCTTTATATTCCTGTAGGTTTTACATAAGAAGATGGATTCCGGTCAGCAAAGGCAGCTCCCACAATGCCTTTTGGATATCCGCTTCTGCAAGTTGTAGTAAGTAATTGCTTCCCATCAAAATCATGGGGAAAGCGAACTGGTCTGAAAGACCGCCAGTTAGTGTGATGATGATAAGGAGATTTTGAAACTGATGACAGACAGAGATTATGCAATTAAATCAATGAAAGAAATTACCTTCCAGATGGCAAGTCATGCACAGGATTATCTGGAAGTTACAATCGAAAGACATTATACTGATATTAAAGAATTGATGACAAGCTATCAGAAATTGATTTTGGAAAATCAGATTGTGTTAGAAGAACTGGATATGGAATGCCAGGAGAAAATCAATGAAGATATGGCATATGCATTGAGTTATCTGAGCATTTATAACAACCAGCTGAATGTGCCAAAGATGCACCGGGAGATGAATAATCTGATGATTATTTATGGATTGTCGGACATGATCTATCGGGGAATGACTTTGGTGAAGTTCTATGCACCGAATGGTGTGATGCTCAGTGAAATCCTTCATTCCTGTTTTTGCAGTCATTATAATAAGACAGATGTGGAAGTACAGCAGGAGTTAGGAATAGGCAGGACTTCTTTTTATAAAATGAAGAAGCAGGCACTTGGGTATTTAGGATTTTATTTTTATGAGATCGTGGTACCGCAGGCAAAGGATAAAAGATTTAAACCGTCACTGGGCGTTGAGGAAGAGTAGGTGAATAATATGAGATACGAAGATTCGATGAAAGGTGTAGCTGCTCAGATAATCAAAGAACAGCTGAGAGCCAGTAAAATTAAAAACAATCCAGAAGAGTTCCATTGGCATGACGAATATGCAACGTTGAATTTCTTTCGGTTTATCTGCAAAAATATCGGTAACTTGGGAAATGGAGAAATTGAAAAAATGGTCACACGCTTGAAAAGCATAGATCAGAAAGCAGTGGAAAACCATGTGAATGGTGCTGTTTGGGCATTTGATTATGATAAGATGTTCTGTGTATTGATGGAGAATGAAATTTGCCGAAAGGTGTGCGAAAAGAATAAATATAATAGTTGGATGAAGCTGATTGGACAGTATTGTATCTCAATGGCTTAAAGATAAAGAAAGTTGCTGGAGAGAAAAAATATTCTCCAGCAACTTTGTCTTTGATGAATAAAGGTCAATTTTTTATTTAACTATTCTCACTATTATTTGATTCAGTGATTTTTTTCTTCTTTGGAGAAACCAGTTTGTGACCGGAATAAATGGACATGCCCATACAAAGCAATGAAGAATAGGCAAAGTATTTATGTGCAGTCATAGATTTTTTGATTCCAGAATAAATGCATCCCAACATACAGAAAAGTGCGCCTAAGGACCAGTATTTATGTGATTTCATGATTTGATACCTCCTTTGATTTAACTGATTCAATCATAACGCTTTTTTACGAAAATGCAAAGAAAAACTTTGAATATAGTTCTGTAGAATTAGAACTTGGCTTTGCGATTCTGTATATTTAAGATATCCACAAGTATACTAAATTCAGAACGATTATTCGTTCTGGAGGAGGTGTTACGATGGATTTGAAAGCAGTAGGACAGCGAATCAAATCAGCACGAGAAGCAAAAAATCTCACGCAAGAGGAACTGGCTGCATTAGTAAATTTAAGTCCAACGCATGTGAGTGTAATAGAGAGAGGCTTGAAAGTTACAAAATTGGATACCTTTGTTACAATTGCAAATGCATTAGATGTTTCAGCAGATACTCTTTTGATTGATGTTGTGGCACATTCAGTTACAGGTGTTACCAATGAGTTGACAGAAAAAATTGAAAAACTTCCGATCAAAGAGCAGAAAAAAATGATCAAAGTAATTCACACATTATTGGAAGAGTGATATAACAAACTGGGAAGAGCGAGTAGCTCTTCTTTTTTTGACCTTTTATTCAGCTTTAAGTTGTAAAGTGTCTTTTCATGATAATAGAAATATGCTAAATTAGTTCTATAGAACAAGGTGTAATTCTACTTATATATTGGAGGAAAATGAATGAGAGAGAAAACTATTTATGAGAAGATTGCAGAAAAGTACAACACAACACCAGAAGAGGTACGCAGAGAAATGCAGATAGCCATAGATGCAGGATTTGATAATCCCGATCCGGCTGTGCAGGAAGAATGGAAGAAAATGACACTTAAAGGAGACAGACCCACACCGGAAGAAGTAATCAATTACGCAGTAAAAAAACTAAAAGGAAAATAAAAATATGAAGAAAAAGATAATTGCATTGATTTCAGGAGCAGTGATCTTGATAATTGCTGCAGGAAGTATTTATGGGAAATCTGAATCTGGTCATAAGGAAGGCGAACCGGATGTAGTTGGAACATTTTCCGTAAATCGAGATGAAAATATTACAGTGGTTGCTAACCGGGGACATATCGGGGATAAAGAAGCTTTTGCAAGAGAACTTTTGCAGATGTACAAGGATGATTCATTTTATTCGACAAAATTCTCCACAGACAGGGGATATGCGACGAGCCTTGATATGAACATCTATTTATGGAAAGAGGATATTGAAGATGGGGAATCGGTAATGACAGCCGAATATAGACCTGTAGAATACGGAAAGGACTATGATGTAGTCAATAATCCTGATAAATTTCAACTATATATAGATGGAAAAGAAGTAGAAGAATAACACGATGAACTTTTTATACTGAAATATGTACGATTCCAATAATGATATGAACTTATGGGAATATATTGCGGATACTTTGTGAACTTTATCCTGATACAATGATTATGCTGATGAAAGAAGGCATAGATAACTGAATACAAGAAAGAGACGAAAGCCTCAGTAGTTAAGAAAAAACTACTGGGGCTTTTTTTCGTGCCTGAATTTCTCAGCCAATAACTGCGGGCGTATCCCGGCAGGATAAAGGCGGAGCAGGCATGATTCTAAACAGAGGTCCGCCTTCTGGATTTGAAACGAGCAACAAGATTTCAAATTCAGGAGGAACGGATATGTATATTGAACACCCATATTTTTATGAAGGAAAGTACTACGCAAATATTGATGGAGAAATGATCGAGATTACAAAAGAAGTTGCGTATGCGATGAATAATTTTTACAGAAGCAGCAAGGCAAAAAAAGTTGAGATTAAGAATGAACTGGGTGAGGTTGTGGATAAGATGCTGAGAGAAGTACCTTACAGCGGTCAGTCCATTGATGGAGAAGGCTTCATGATTGAGGATTTTCCAGATCTGAACTGTGATGTGGAGCACTGTGTACTGACAAAAATGGAACAGCAGGATATTCACACAGTGATCAATCAACTGAACTCAGAGGAACGCATGATTATTTATGGCATTTTCTTTGAAAACAAGACACAGACACAGATGGCGGAGATTATGGG
>NZ_JAOQJL010000052.1:0-21577 GCF_025566965.1 Blautia ammoniilytica
CGCTCCCTCCTTATATTTCTATTATAATGGAAATACGAAAAAAAGCCCAATTCTTTTTTAGAATCAGACTTTTTCAGTGCCCTTGGATTCACAGCCTTTACAGTACCATTAGCAGCAACTGCAACATCTGTATTATCACTGCTCCATGTAAATCCTTTAACATCTGCGGTTGGAACGGTAGTTGACTCTACCAGTTCAGAAAGGTCTTTGCTTGCATTAACTGCACTGTCAAGTGTAAGGTTAATTACATTTGTACCTGGTACTTTCAAAGCTACATTTGCAAGAGCCTTTGGATTCACTTTAACAGTAAAGGTTACATAATAGCCATCAACTGTGGTTGCTGTAATTACAGCAGTACCTGGTTTTAAGCCTGTAACAACACCACCGTCAACCTTTGCAACAGAATCATCATTACTGCTCCAGGTCACGCTTGTGATATCTGCCGGTGCTCCACCCTTAGTCAGTTCAATATAATCTACCAGGCTGGTAGGATATGCTTCCCCTTCAGTTACTTCGATTGATTTCTCAGCTGTAGCTGTATAATCAATCTTAACAGGATCCGGTGTTGTGGAATCTGTGATATGGAAGGTAAAGGTGATCACCTGTCCTTTATACTCAGCTTTCACATTGGTGGTTCCTGTACCGTTAAAGGTAACAACACCATCTGGTCCAACGGATGCGATCTCATCTGCGGATGCAGTATAAGTTACATCTGTATCAAGCTGATCTGTTGTAGTATTCAGAAGCTTCAGGTATGCCTTCAGATCCAGGCTTGTCTGCTCTGCTCTGTCAATATCAAACTCTGTCTGAGACACTTCCATCTTAGGCTCTGCAACAACAGTCACCTTAAATGTTACATAGTAACCATCCTTGGTAGATGCGATCACAGTAGTTTCGCCTGCTTTCACACCTCTCACCATACCATTGGATACGGAAGCAATTGATTCATCCAGGGATGTCCATGTGATGTCTCGGGTGTCACCGCCATTGGTCAGTTCCACTCTGTCACGAAGATTTTCATCGAATACTTTTCCCTCTGCAACCTCTACAGTGGACTCAGCATTTGCTTTAAAGTTGATCTCAACTGGTAACGGAGCTGTGGTATCTTTAATAATGAAGGTAAAGGTAACAGTCTGTCCGTTAAGGTCTGCCTTAACTTCAGCTAATCCTGTCTTCTTAAAAGTAACCTTGCCTCCTGTAACTTCAGCGATCTCATCTGTAGATGTGGTATAAGTCACATCATTCAGTGTATACTCATCTGTTGTTCCCGGCTTTGTCTCCGGATTTGTAATATTCAGATAAGTATTCAGATCTACTGTCTTATTATCTTTCAAATCTACTGCAAAGGCGGTCTGTGTAGCATTCAGCTTCATAGCGTTCTTTACAGTCACTGTGAAGGTTACATAATAACCATCTACCGTTGTTGCAGTGATCACTGCTGTACCGGCTTTCACACCTGTAACAACACCGTTATCAACTTTTGCAACAGAATCATCATTGCTGCTCCAGGTCACATTTGTAAGATCTGTAAAAGCACTGCCCTGTTTTACTTCAATGAAATCACGCAGGTTCTTCTCATAAGCCTGTCCTTCTTTCACTTCAATATTCTGCAGAGCATTTGGTGCATAGTTGATGGTGATCGGATCCGGTGTAGCGGAATTCGTTACATTGAACGTAATGATCACATATGCATCAGTATTCTTGATCTGAGCACGTACATAAGTGGTACCTGTAGCGCCCATAAAGGATACATGTCCTTCAACACCTACTTTAATAATGTTCTCGTTGAAGTCTGAATATACGACATCATCCATCTTTGCATTCTTCACTGTAAGAAGAGGGGCAATGACATAATCCTCAGGATCCAGATTCTTGTCATTCAGATCTACGTTAAAGGTAGATATCTCTGTGGAAATCTGTGCCGGTGCAACTGTAACAGTGTAAGTAGTATAATTGCCATTCGGCAGAGTAGCTGTAATAACAGCTGTACCCTGACTTACTGCAACGATCACACCATCTGTAACTGTAGCAACTGCTTCATTATCAGAAGTCCACACAACGCCTGCACTGCCATGTTCAAGCTTTGTACCATCAAAATCCATCACAGTCAGTGTCTTATCTGCATTAAAAGCATCCCCGATTTCGGAAAGCTGAACATTCTGTCCACCGCTGATGCTTGCACCAGCTTCCTGAACTGCTGAAGTAACATGGAAGATGATGATATCACTTGTTGCTGCGCTTGTCTTCTCCACTGCTGTAACAGTATAATAACCTACCTTACTGAATGTAACTGTGCCCTCGGTAGGATTAACCGCTGCATTTGTCGCATCAGAAGACTGGATATCTACGTCTGTCCAATCAAGATTGGAAAGTGTGAAGTTTGCCTTCAGATTGTAAGTAACAGTCTTGCCGCTGGCAAGAGTGATATTTACTTCTTTCTGTTTCGCAGTAATAGCAGGTTTAGCTGCCGCTTCTCTTGTTACATGGAAGTTAACAGTTACGGACTGGCTTCCTCCCTTGGTTGTAACCGTAGCTTTAACGGTATACTCACCAGCTTCCTTTACCTTCACTGTACCATCGGTAGAATTAATCTCTGCATTTGTTGCATCAGAAGACTGAATATCTACATCTGTCCACTCTGCATCTGTAAGATTCAGAATAGATTTAAGATTGTATACTCTCTCTGTCTCTGTTGCACCAAGCTCAATATCTACATCTGTCTGGTTGGCTGTGATAGTCGGTGCTGCAACGCCCTTCTTCGTAATATGGAAGTTAATGGTAACGCTGCTTGATTCAATATAAGCCCGTACGGTGTATTCGCCGGCCTTCTTGAATGTAGCTGTTCCGTTCAGTTCAACCTTCGCATTTGTCTCATCAGAAGACTCATACTTTACATTTGCAAATAGTCCATTCTCAACGGAAAGGATAGACTTCAGATTGTAGCTTACTTCAGCATCATCTGCAGAATCCAGTTCCAGAGAAACATCTGTCTGGTTTGCTGTGATAATCGGTGCCGGAACACCCTTCTTCGTGATATGGAAGTTGATGGTAACGCTGCTGGATCCAATATAAGCCCGTACTTTGTACTCGCCTGCTTTCTTGAATGTAGCTGTTCCGTCAGCTGCAACGTCAGCATTTGACGCATCAGAAGACTCATATGTTACATTTGAGAAATCTCCATTTTCAACAGAAAGAATAGACCTCAGATTGTATTTTGCTGTTGCGCCATCAATTGCATCCAGTTCCAGAGAAACATCTGTCTGAGATGCAATCAGTTCAGGCTTTGCAGGCTCAATATCCTTAACAGTGATCGCAAGATTAACCTTTTTCTGGTATTTCTTGCCTGTGTCCGGATCATCATAGGTAGCTGTTACCGTAATGGTAGCTGTGCCAGCACCTACACATTGGTATGCACCTTTGTTATCTACTTTTACAACCTTGTCATCAGATGAACTGTACTCAACACCTGCCATCA
The DNA here is from genome assembly GCF_025566965.1 of Blautia ammoniilytica. NCBI lineage: Bacteria > Bacillati > Bacillota > Clostridia > Lachnospirales > Lachnospiraceae > Blautia > Blautia ammoniilytica. The sequence continues at coordinate 3,476 of NZ_JAOQJL010000052.1, forward strand.
CCGCCTGGTTGCCAAGCAAAGCAGTACCAGCAGCACTGCCGCTCTCACCTACCGTGTGTGTTCTCTGCAACTCATTGATCTCATATGTAAAATCATCTGCGGCGGCGGTCTTCTTGGTTACGTCGAAGATAACTTTCTCTGTCTTGGCCTGACCATTTCCGAGTGCCAAAACAGTAACAACATATTTGCCGGCTTTCTTAAATGTAGCCAGCCCATTTTTCTGACCTACTGTTGCTGCTGAATCATCTGGAGTTTTTCCTGTAGCAGCATCTATGATAGAATACTGTACCCCATTTGTTTCTGCATTCTCTACAGTCACATTACTCTTAAGATCATAAACAGCAATTGCATCTGCCTTTGCATCCAGTTCTACGGATACAGTCGGCTGCTTCACTGTCACGGTAAGCTGCGGTTCTGCATCCTTTGTAACAGTAATGTTCAGGGTCTTTACAACTCTGTAGGTTTTTGGATTATAGGTACTGTTGTCTGTGTACTCAACAGTTGCGGTCACAGCTGCTGTGCCCTCTGCCTTGCACTCATAGAATCCTGTAGACGGATCTACTGCGACCACTGCCGAATTGGATGAAGCATAGGAAATCGCTGTGGGAACAACTACACTGCTTCCTAACACAGCTGTACCGGAAACACTTCCTGTATCTCCAACCTTCAGTGTTTTATCTGTCTCGCTGAGTGTGTAGTTAAAATTCGGATCCGCACTCTGCACATCTACTGATGCTTCCTCGGAAACAACATCCGCTGTCACCTCACTGCCGGATGTAAAGTCTGCTGTCTCAACAGCATCATCCACTGCATCCGCATCAAGTGGTGTGATATCCGCTTCGCTTGTCTTTCCGTCTGAGAACTCTTCTGCTTCTGCTCCATAAACAGTAAGCACATCCATAGGAAGAGAACCTGGAACCATTGCTGTAGACAAAAGGCAGGCCAACGCCCGAGCAGGTATTTTCTTCTTATTTGCCATATCGTTCCTCCTTTTATAAAAATAACCATTTTGACCCTGATGTTATCTAATGAATGTGTGAATACATCCGGGCCTATGATCTTCATCCTAAGTAAATCTTCACAAACCTTCCATAACTGTGCCCGAATCACAGGGCCTGATTCAATACTTTGTCCAAAGATCATAATTGGTCTTTGTATATTATACCATATAATTCCAATCTTTTGGCAAGTCATTCACGTAGAAAAACATGTTTTTCGCGTATTTTTATGGTCCGTATGAGAATTTTTTCTTCAATAATCACATTCCTTCTCTTGCTAGCTCAGTGAATAGTCTTACCAGATGCTCTGTCCGTGAATAGTCTTGCCAGACGTTGTGTCCATGAGTTTGACTGTCCTGCAGATTTTATATATAATTGTAATCATTCACCAGAAAGTATCCTGCGGGGTGTTTTGGTTTCTATAAGGAGGTCCATATATATGCCAGCTTCATTTAAAGATATTCTGAACCAGTACATAGATGCACTGGGCTGTACAGCCAGCCAGCTTTCCCGTTATTCCGGCATCTCCGGTGCTACCATCAGCCGTTACCGTTCCGGTGAGCGCATCCCCTCCCCGGATTCACAGCATTTTGAACTTCTATGCCAGGCAATTTCTCAGCTTGCTGTTGAAAACGGTCAAAGCGATCTTACATTCCAAAAAATTGCAGATTCTTTTTCCACTGCTGCAGATATGAATCCTCAGTTGGAGAACCGGTTTTCCCGTAATTTCCACGCCCTTTTGTCAAGTCTTTCTATCAGCGTATCTGATCTGGCCCGTGCACTGAATTATGACTCATCTTATATTTCCAGAATCAGAAATGGCCAGCGGACGCCTTCCGATCCCCGGCTTTTCGCTGAAGGAACCGCCCATTTTGTAGTAAAACGATATCCGGAAGCCTCCCACCGTACTATGGTTGCCCGCCTTACCGGCTGCGATCCTCAGGAGCTTATGGATGATACTGCATATTTTGAAGTTCTTTCCCAGTGGCTGATACAGGGTGAAAATAAAGAGAAAGACGATCTTTCAGATTTTCTCCGAAAGCTGGATGAATTTGACCTGAACGAGTACATCCGTGTGATTCATTTTGATAAAATGAAAGTACCCTCTGTACCTTTCCAGTTTCCCATTTCAAAATCCTATTACGGTCTGTCTGAAATGATGGACAGCGAACTGGCTTTTCTGAAAACCACAGTTCTTTCCAAATCCATGGAAGCTGTGACCATGTACAGCGACATGCCTATGGAAGAAATGGCAAAAGATCCGGATTTCCCGAAAAAATGGATGTTTGGCATGGCCGTGATGTTAAAGAAAGGACTGCATCTGAATCAGATCCACTGTCTGAACCGTTCCTTTACAGATATGATGCTGGGACTTGAAAGCTGGATCCCCATGTATATGACCGGCCAGATCTCCCCCTACTATCTGAAAACTCCTGCCAACCTTACCTTTTCCCATTTATTGAAGGTATCCGGCAGTGCGGCTCTTTCCGGCGAAGCCATTACAGGTTTTCACGAAAATGGCCGGTATTATCTTACCAATAATAAAGAAGAAGTTGCTTATTATAAAAAAAGAGCAGAGCACCTGTTATCCAAGGCTCTGCCCCTAATGGAAATCTATGGTAAGGATTCCCGTTCTCTTTATCATGCGTTTTTACATTCGGATATTGCTTCTGGCGGCAGCCGGTATGGGATCCTGTCCTCACTGCCTCTTTACACAGCAGATGAAGCCCTGCTTTGCCAGATCATGGATCACAATCAGGTTACCCCTGAAGAACGGACGCAAATCCTGTCTCATGCCAGAGAACAGCTGGAAATGGCACTGCAGATCCTTTCCAGAGATACCATCACAGAGGAGATGCCCCTTCTTACCGAAGAAGAATTCCACAGATCTCCCATGCGGCTTTCTCTGTCAGGTATTTTCTGCGAAAAAGATATTTTCTACAGCTGGGATGACTACCAGAAGCATCTGCTGCTTCTTAAAAAATTCCAGGAATGCCATCCCAATTATACCTGCCGCCTGACCACAGAAACTGCTTTTTCCAATATCCAGATCCAGATCCACAAAGGCAGCTGGGTCATGGTTTCCAAAAACAAAGCTCCTGCCATGCACTTTTTGATCCGTCATCCTAAAATGCTGCATGCATTTGAAAATATGGTCATTCCGATCAGCGATACAGCACAAATGCCTCATAAGGCTTCAGCTGCACCTGCTGCTGATCATACTGACCCGGAAGATTGGAAATAAGGCATTTGCCATTTACAAATTCTTCCGGCAGCTGAATGCTTTGTTCTTTGCCTGAAAAATTGCATACAACCAGAAGCTTCTCCTTCTCCAGTTCCCTGGTATATACGAAAAGATCCGGATCATCAGGGAGAAGCAGCTGGTATTTTCCATATACGATCACCGGATACTCTTTCCGGAGCTGGATCAGTTTTTTGTAATAATAGAACACAGACTGGGGATCCTGAAGCTCTGCTTTGGCATTGATCTCTTTGTAATTAGGATTTACAGGCATCCAGGGCGTTCCTGTGGTAAAACCTGCACTTTGGCTGTCGTCCCATTGTACCGGAGTACGGGCATTATCCCTGCTTATAAAGGTAAGGCATGGCCAGAATATCTCATGGCTTAAGCTTCCGCTTTCACACCATTCCCTGTATGCATTAATGCTTTCAATATCATGAAAATCTGCCGGGGTCTTGAAAGGATAATTGGTCATTCCCAGTTCCTCTCCCTGATATATATACGGCGTTCCCTGCATCATATGAAGGCAGGTAGCCAGCATCTTCGCAGACACTTCTCTGTACTCCTTACTGTCATTGCCATAGCGTGATACTACCCTTGGCTGATCATGATTATCCCAGAAAAGACTGTTCCATGCTTTTCCATAAAGCTGGGTCTGCCATTTTGACAGGATCTGTTTCAGCTCTGTTAATGGCTTGGGTTCATCCGTCCACTTCCCGTATTTGCCTCCGTCCACATGTTCAAACTGAAATACCATATTCAGCTCATGCTCATCTTTGCCAGCATACTTCTGGGCTTCCTCAACAGTAACTCCTGCTGTTTCCCCAACTGTCATAATATCATATCTGGAAAGCACCTTTTCATTCATTTCTTTCAGGTATTTATGCACATTGGGACCATGGATGCAATATTTCCCAAAGTCTCCATACTTACCGCAGTGGGTTTCTCCATCCGGCATCTCCTTTGTCTTGGAAATCATACTGATCACATCCATGCGAAAACCATCGATGCCCTTTTCACACCACCAGTTCATCATATCAAAAACTTCTTTTCGCACCTGGGGATTGTCCCAGTTCAGATCTGGCTGCTTCTTTGAAAAAAGGTGCAGGTAGTACATCTGCCGCTCTTCATCATACTGCCATGCAGAACCCCCGAAAACGGACCCCCAGTTGTTAGGTGGAAGGTTTCCCTCTTTTGCAGGTCTCCAGATATAATAATCATGATAAGGATTGTCTTCTTTCTTACGGCTTTCCACAAACCATTTATGTTCATCAGAGGTATGGTTCACCACCAGATCCATCAGGATCCGGATCCCACGCTTGTGAGCCTCCGTGAGCATTTCATCAAAATCCTCCATCGTTCCAAACTCTGTCATGATCGCCTGGTAATCACTGATGTCATATCCATTATCATCATTTGGGGATTGATAAACCGGTGATAACCAGATCACGCTGATCCCAAGCTGTTGCAGGTAATCCAATCTGGATGTAATCCCTTTGATATCTCCGATCCCATCTCCATTGCTGTCCATAAAGCTTCTGGGATAAATCTGATAAACAACCGCTTCTTTCCACCATGCTTTTTCCATTTATATTCTTTTCCTTTCTGTTTTAGTAATCTTTAAGAATGTCTTTGGATAAGAATCGTACTGCAATTCTCTTAGAATTTCCCGCTGGATCCTCCATGGGTTTTCCCCTGGGAGGAAGTATGTGTAGTGCTGCCGGAATTCTCTTCCTGTCTCTCAATCGGTTTCTTTGTAACTATGCAGTTCACCAGATGATCCTGTCTGGTGGTAAGCCGTATGCTGCCTGGCACCACATAATCCTGTGCACTTACTTTTTGCCTTACAGACGTCAGTTTGCTTTTCTTGATAAGCCCAATGATCAGTGCGATTACCAGACCGATCAGAAGATCTGCCGGTATCCAGAAAAGGCCCGGGGTCTCTTTGGGAAGGTGGTCGGTATCGTATGCCTCTCCTGTTTTCGCCTGTGTCAGGAACTCATCGCAAAGAGAGGTAAAGTCCTCAAATGCTTCGTAATAATCATCATCCTTCAGTTCTGTGGAAATCTGTTCGATGATATACTCCTGTCCTGCATCTGTAAATGCAGTGATTCCAAAGCCGCTGGTACTGATAGCCCAGTTCCTGTCTCCCATATCCAGCAGAAACAGGATACCATCCAGATCTGATCCCTGTCCATATCCCTGCAGGTCATAATAATCATCTGCGTATACAGAGGATTCCTTTCCCTCCAGATCCGGCACCGTAACAATCACTACATCACAGGCCTGCTGTGTACTTACCTCTTCAAGTTTCTTTTCCAGCTCTTCATACTGTTCTTTTTCCAGGATCCCGGCATTATCTACCAGAAGGGCTCCGTGTTCCTGAACCTCTTCTGCATTCACAGGTATAATCTGTGTTGCACTCATAGTGGTGAGAACAGTCACAAGAAATAAAGTTACAGTTCTACAAATTCTTTTTCTCATTGTCTTGTCCCCCCTCCTATAATAGCATCAGCAGCCACATAAGTCCATAAAGGACAGCGCCGATGGCTACGCCTCTGGACAGCACATATTTCCAGAATGCCTGTTTATCAGCCGGCAGATCTCCTACCATCTTTCCTGTCTGTCCATTCATGGCAAAAAGATAGTGTTCCCCATTCCATGTGGTGCTTAAAAGCCATACCGGATATAACACATACATGTACTCTGCATTCAAAATATGTATATCACTGTGCGCCATATTTACAGAAGTATAATGCTCCATATCCTGACTCATGGCTGATTCTGCACTTTTACGGATCCGCTGTGTAACCCGTTCCTGGCTGTCTTTGGCTTCCACATCATACCGGTCTGCAAAGTATCCTGCAAGATAAGCATTCTGAAACGGAACAGCCTCTGCAAAATCAAATGGTTCTATGGATTCCATAAGGGTATTATCCATTTTGCGGGATCCGTCTACCGGTAAATGGGAAAAAGACATATTCCCGCCTCGTTTTACATCATAGGATTTCCGCTCGGTATATTCCATGTCGCCCTGTTCCCATACCCGGATCTTTTCTGCTTTGTAGGAAACATCTGCATGAATATCTGAATCAAAAAGCCAGAAAGGAATGTATACTCCTTTTATTTCATCAATATGATTTTCCCTTGCAAATACAGAAGGCAAAAAGCTTTTTCCCTTCAGATGGTTCTTATAAGATTCCTTTGCTGCCTTTTTATCCAGCTTGAAAGGTATGATGCGGTCCGGCTTCAGATCTCCTGCAAACTGACCTTTTACAACGATTTTATTCCCGCAGAAAGGACAGGAAGATGCTCCTGTAGTCTGTTCTGCAATAATTTCGCCTCCACAGGACTGACACACATAAACCTTCATATCCTGGGTTTCTTCCTGGGACCAGGTTTCGTTACCTGTTGATGTCCACTGAGCGGTTCCCTGGTCTTTTGCATTCTGTCTTTCCCATTCTTCCACACTGATCTGGGTATCGCAGTATGGGCACTTTAACTGCTGTGTCTTGCTGTCAAACTCCATAGCCCCACCGCAGGCCGGGCACTTATATTCCATTACATCACTCATCCGGTTGTCTCCTTTCCCTGTGTTAGTACATCAAAAAGGTCTGCTCTTTCCGCACTCCTGGCAGAATTTCCCTTTATTTACTGTGCCACAGGAGCAGGTCCACTGATCCTGTACAACCGGTCTTGGAGAACCACATTCCGGACAGAATTTCCCGGTTGCAATCGTGCCGCACTGGCACTGCCAGCTTCCTGGCGCAGTCTGCTGTGCACCAGGCATCCCCTGCTGCATCCCTGCCATGTTCTGCTGCGCTCCAGGCATTCCCTGCTGCATCCCTGCCATATATGGCTGTGCCCCAGGCATTCCCTGCTGCATCCCTGCCATATTCTGCTGTGCTCCCATCTGGTAAAGCCCCTGCATATTCATACCGCCTTGTGCAGATGCCATATTCATGCCGGCAAATCCCATCATGGCTCCATTCTGATTAGAAGCAGCCATCTTCATTGCCTCTGCCTGTGCTCCTGCCAATGTGGCTGCTGCCATCGACGGATTTTGTAAAATAGCCATTCTCTGAGCCTGTTTGATCATCTCAGCATCTTCTTCAGGAAGTGTAACCTGATTCATGCCGATTGCTACGATCTTCAAACCGCGCAGTCCCTGCCATTTCTCACTAAGGATCTTATCCATAGCATCTGTCAGTTCCATTAAATGTCCCGGAATCGCATTCGGACGGATCCCCATCTCCGAAATCCTTGCAAAACCAGGCTGTAGTGCTGTAAGGAACTCCGCCTTTAACTGACTGTCCAGTTCCTCTCTTGTGTATTCCTCAGAAACATTGCCGCACACATTTGTATAAAACAGAATGGGGTCAGTGATCCTGTAGGAATATACTCCATTACAACGTACAGACACATCTATATCAAGACCGATATTTCTGTCTACCACCCGAAATGGGATAGGAGAAGGAGTTCCGAAACGGTTATCCATAATCTCCTTTGTATTAAAATAATATACTCTCTGATCTTTCCCTGTATCTCCGCCAAATGCAAATCTCTGTCCGATCTTGTTAAAGGTATTATTCAGGCTTTCTCCCAGATCACCAGAAAAAATACTTGGTTCTGTGGAAGTATCATAGACGAATTCCCCAGGCTGTGCACACACCTCCACTACCTTGCCCTGATCCACAATAAGCATACACTGTCCGTCTGCAACTGCGATCACAGAGCCATTGGAAATAATGTTGTCATCTCCTTTTTTATTGGAAGATCTTTTCCCAGTCCGTTTCCTGCCCTTCATCACAAGAATGTCCCGATCCATAGCTTCACAATAAAAATATTCCTTCCACTGATCTGCCAGCACGCCTCCAACTGCACCTATTCCAGCCTTAAGTAATCCCATACTTCTACCTCCCGTAAAAATGTTATTATTTATTATTTTACCTCATTTCCCTTTTTTTTTCATCACCTATTTGAATGAAATGCATTTTTCCTTAATTTTTTCAAAAAACGCATAAAAAAAGAAAGCAGAACAAATATCTCTGCTTTCCTTTTATGCTGTCACTGCCGGATAAATTCCAGGCTCTGTCTTTTCAGATCTTTTTAGTCCTGTCCTGTCAAATGCTTTTTTCTGTCAGATACTATTTTCTGTCAAGGGTAAACCAGAATTCCACTCCGTTATCAAAATTCACAACTCCATATTTCTGGTTCATGCCTTCCATGATCGCCTTGACAATAGAAAGGCCAATACCACTGCCGCCATATTCCCTGGTGCGGGCTTTATCCACTTTGAAGAACTTATTCCACAGCTTGGGAATATCCTCCTCCGGTATAGGCGTTCCTGTATTAAAGACTGTAACCTTTACTGTACTTTCTTCTTTCAGGATCTTGATCTCTATCTCGTGTTCCCCTTCCAGATGGTTCAGGGCATTGCTTACATAATTGGTAACTACTTCCTCAGTCTTAAACTCATCTGCCCAAACATAAACTGGCTTCTCTTCCTCGAAAATGATCTTTGCCTCTTTTTGCTGGATCATAATATCCATGGTGGACAGAACCCCCTGGATCAAAGCTGTCAGGTCAAAGCGTTCCATCACGATCTCATCCCTGCCGGATTCCAGATGATTCAAGGTAAGAAGATTTTTCACCAGCTTATTCATCTTTGATGCTTCGTCCATGATCACATCACAGTAGAACTCCATGCTTTCCGGATCATCATTGATCCCTTCCTTCAGTCCTTCTGCATACCCCTGTACAAGGGCAATGGGGGTCTTCAGCTCATGAGATACATTATCCAGGAATTCTTTACGCATCTCATCGATCTTAACCTTATCTGCAATATCTTTCTGAAGCTTGTTATTAGCAGATTTAAGCTCTGAAATAGTAGCCTCCAGCTGGCCGGACATCCGGTTGAAATTATCTCCCAGAACATCGATCTCGTTGCCTGCATGGCTTTCATACTTTGCTTCAAAATTCAGATCTGACATTTTTCTTGACAGCTCAGTCAGTTCGCTGATCGGCTTTGTGATCCTTCCTGTTACGAGCCAGATCACAATACCGCTGGCAATAATGATCAGCGCTCCTACAAAGAAATAAAACTTATTGGATATGGCAGCGCTTTCCCGGATACTTTCCAGCGGACTCCGAATCAGGAAATAATTCCCATTATCAAAAACGCCCCAGCATTCTACATAATCCATACCCACAAAACGGTCATGTACCTGTTGTACCACATAGTCGTCAGTGGATTCCAGGATCTTGCTCTTTACTTTGTCATCATCCAGATTGCTTGCATACCCGAAAAACAGCTTGTTTCGCAGCTGATCCTCATTCTCCGGCCAGCAGATATACTTGGTGTTATCGCTGTTGATCAATACCCAGGTAAGATTATTTCTGGAACCTGACTGTGCGATTTGCGAAGGCAATTCCTCTTCTGTACCGTCATCGTGGACCACTTCATCAACATCGATCTGCGCCAGAACCTCTTTGGCTTCCAGCAAAACCTCTTTCTTCCGTGACACATAGTATTTTTCAAGAAAAATTCCATTGATCAACGTAATTGCAAGCACGGACAGTAAAAGAAGCCCTATAAAAGTAAAGGTGATCTGGTGCTTCATAGTGTGCAGTTTTGGAGCTTTTGCGGCTTTTTTATGCTTCCCTGGTGATTTCATTCTCCCACCTCGAACTTATAGCCCATACCCCAAACTGTCTTGATGTATTCCCCTTTCTCACCCATTTTGCTGCGCAGCTTCTTTACATGGGTGTCAATGGTTCTTGCATCTCCAAAATAGTCATAATTCCATACAGAATTCAGGATCTTCTCTCTGGAAAGGGCAATGCCCTGATTCTCCAGAAAGTATGTGAGAAGTTCAAATTCTTTGAAACTTAAATCCATAGCCTTCCCATCTACAGTAGCAAGATGCGCAGCCTTATCAATCACGATCCCGCCTGCTGACAGTACATCCTGCTGGCTGCCCTGCCCTGTACGGCGCAGGATCGCCTCTACCCTTGCCACCAGGATCTTAGGACTGAATGGCTTGGATATATACTCATCCACTCCCAGATCAAAACCCAGAAGCTCGTCTCTTTCATCACTTCTTGCAGTAAGCATGATAATAGGCACTTTGGAATCCTTGCGGATCTCCCTGCACACTTCCCAGCCATCCATCTTCGGCATCATCACGTCCAGGATCACCAATGCAATATCCTTTTCTTTATAAAATATATCCATGGCCTCTTCACCATCACCGGCTTCCAGCACCTGGAAATTCTTCTTTGACAGAAAGTCCTTTACCAGCTTTCTCATACGGCTTTCATCATCCACTACGAGAATCTTAAGTGTATCCATTTATAAACCTCCTTGTTATCCGCCCAAAAAATTATAAATATATAATATAACTGATTTGTGGGCATTTCAAGGCAAGTTTGTGACTTTTGTGTGAAGGGATATGATTGCTATCCACAAGTTTATCGGGGCCACCGTTCCTCTTTTGGTGGCAGCGGTTCATACCGGTTCTTCCCACCCTCCATTTGATACCAATATGCCACGCTGGACACATCATCCTGCCGCTCAAACAATCCATTATGTGACATTCCGATCTGCTGTACAGTTACGCGGATATCTTCCTGGAAATATATGGGATCCGGAATGTGGAACCTGTACATTCCCCGCATGGGAGGACAGTCATCGTTATGATAAGGATGCGTAGTCAGATCATCATGGGCAGAATAATAAGGATATCCAAGAAAAGGAGTGGAATAGGTCTGTTCTTTCATTTTACCAGGTTCCGGGCTTGCAAAACTCCAGGAACCGCCCACATAATCCTCCATTCCGGTGCCACAGATAGTAGGGTAATCCTTATCTCCATCCAAATAAAATTTCACTTCTCCCTCTCCCCACCAATACCGTTCCAGTGTCTGTAGTGCAATATAAGTTCCTACATAAATGCCTTTTCCATGAACCCCGTCCAGAATGGTATAATCCTTCTTTTTACAGGTTACAGGCTCCCGGTTCCATTTTGCATGAAAATAAAATACTGGATCCGGCAGAGAATCATACAAACAGTAATCAATCTGGTAAAAAAAGGCTGGCACAGGATTTTTATGTTGGCTGATCAAGCGGATCTGTGCTCTTTTCCTGAATGGCATAGAAAAATAGCAGTTCAGTCCACGAGACGGCACTACTGCGATGGGATAAGAATTTACCATACATTCTTTTCCAAAGCCACAGCAGAAGAAATCCCCCAATGGTACCTCTACAGCTGGATATTCTTCCTCATCCCAGATCATCTGAAGTATCAGGTCCCGAAGCACAAAACAGTCACCCTGAGAGGTTTTGTTATCTACTGTAATCCAAATATGATTAATTACCCCACACCCATGTATATCTGCCAGAACTGTAGTACTGCCTGGTGCAATATCAGTAAGGCATGGATGACCTTTTCGGCCTTTGCCCAGGCTTCCCGATGCCATTCCTCCTTTACCTTTTTCTCCCGTAGGATTTTCCCCATTAATGGCACGGGAACTGCCAAACTTCCCATAAGGAAAAATATTCCCAAATAAATTCATCAGCGCCTCCTGTCATCAGAACACATATCTGACAATCCAATTCTTTGGTTGCAATCTTTTGTTCTGTTATCTGATTTCGTTCTGTTATCTGATTTCGTTCTGTTATCTGATTTCGTTCTGTTCTTCCCCTTCGTACATTTCAAACTGCTGTACCTGCACGCTTCCGTATTCTGCAAAAACTCCTGCATTACCAGGTGTAAAACCATAACATCTTCCACAAAGGGCCACATCATCAACATAAGCTGCCACAATATCATTAGATGTAAGAATGAAAATCTGTACAGTTCTGTCTTCTTTAAAATGAACAGGGCGGGTTTCTTCAAAAAACTGATCCTTTTCTGTTTTCCCGGATCTTTCCAGTACCATTCGGTCATGCCCCAGTTCCAGACGCAGCTGGCACCATTGATTCATTTTATCTCCTGAGACATGGAACATGATTCCAACTGCATGAGTTCCTTCTGTCCATTGCAATCTGGCTTTTATCAGACATACATTTTTCATTGCCCCCAGCTGTATCCAGCCAAAACCATCCTTGGAAACTCCTTCTGTCAGCAAATCTGCTGTTCCTGTTTTTGAACTGCATTTCCAAAATCCAGATTTAGGAATCTGTTCCAGACTTATTCTTTTAGAAAAAGACTGAAGGATCGTATCCGGTATTTTTACACCAAGTTCTCCATTTTCTCTTGGAACCAACTGATGGACGATCACATTTCCGCCCCATACGTACCTGCCATCATTGGTACAGTCCTTCCGGATAGACTGCCATCCCACCAGATATCGGTTGATCCCGTCAGAAACTGTTTTTGCAGCATAGAAATCCCTGCCGTCAAATTTTTCATCCCAGAGAGGCGGTACCCATGGACCTTTAAAAGAATCAGCCATTTTATATTTTGTTTCCCATTGTTTTTCATAGGAGGAATACGTCAGATACCATCTTCCATTCATCTGAAAAACGTCCTGGCATTCCAAAGTGGGATCTATCCGCGGCGAACAGATGGTATCATAATATTTCCAGCTTCGTATATCCTCTGAAACATATACTGCGGTACAGCCGCTGCGATTCTTATCCCCATCCTTTTCACAGGCAGTAACCAGCATACAATACTTACCAAGAACAGGGTTCCAGAATACATGGGGATCTCTCCAATGTCTGCCTGCAAAATGCTCCTCATCCGGGTAGAATATGTAATCCCTGTCTTTTTCCCATATCTGCAGATCCCAGCTTACAGCCCGAAGGATTGCCTGCTCATATTTGCCTGCTTTTCCTCTGTTTCCTTCGCAAAATCCGGTATAATAAAAATAATATTTTTCCCCATCCCAGCACACACTGCCTGTTGCAGCATGCCAGTCCTGCTCCTGTGGTGTTCCATTTTGAAGCACCAGTCTGAAATGGTCATAATGCACAAAATCTTTTGTCTCTATTGCATAAATGCAATACTTATAAAGATAAAGAAATGTATACACTCCGTCTTTGTAAAAAGGCATCAAATCCCCACACATTTCCCCATGAGGCATTCCTTCATACTGATATTCCGGTGTATAAAAAATGTAATTACATCCTGTCATAATCTCCTCACAATCTCAGCCTTTTACTGCTCCTGCCACAACGCCTTCAATAATATGTTTCTGCAAAATAAAGTACAAAATCAGAATCGGTATCACTGACATAACCATTCCTGCCATCATCAATCCATAATCTGACGAAAAATCCCCATGGAAGGACTGGGCTGCAATAGGAAGCGTGTACAATTCCTTTTTTACCAGCACCAGGCTTGGAAGCAGATAGTCATTCCAGATTGCCAGCGAATCAATGATCACCAAAGTGACCACCGTAGGTTTTAATAGGGGCAGTACCACAGACCTGTAAATCTTCATTCTGGAAGCGCCATCAATCTTAGCAGCCTCTTCCAATTCCAATGGGATAGAGCTTACAATAGCACCATGAAACATAAAGGTTCCCATACTGACCCCAAATCCTACATGCATGCAGATTAGCGTAAGCCGGCTGTTCAGCACATGAAGCACTGATCCATACACCGAAACAATAGGAATCATCAATACCTGAAAAGGGATCACCATAGACAGGATCATCAGGGAAAAGAACAGCTTATTGATCTTCCATTTACACCTTGCAAACAGATAGGCTGTCATGCTGGAAAATAGAACGATTAAAAGCACACTGACTACCGTGATCAGCAGGGAATTAAGAAAAACATTCCAGAAATCCATTCTTTTCAAAGCAAGAAGATAATTTTCCGGACAAAAGCCTTCTTCACCAATAAGCGACAGCGGATTCTTAACCACATCTCTTTTGCTTTTGAAGGAATTGATCAGCACCAGGAAAAAGGGAAATATGTAAACCAGCAATAAAACAGTAAGCAGAAAAGAACTTTTCCCGTATGTTTTTTTCTTTCTCATGCCTGAACCTCCTTCTTCTTTGTAAAATAGATCTGCATCAACGAAACAAAAGCACAAACCACGAACAGCAGAATGGCTTCTGTCTGTCCCAGGCCATAGTTTTTCTCTGAAAAAGCTTTTCTGTAAACATACATGGAGGCCATTACTGTTGAACCAAAGGGATTTCCTTCTGTCAATGAAAAGTTCAGGTCATATGTCATGAAGCATCTGGTAATTGTAAGGAAAATACAGATAATAAATGAAGAAATCATCATTGGCATAACGATATATTTCCTGCAGGCTTTTTCATCACAGCCGTCAATTTTTCCGGCTTCCAGCAGTTCTTTGGGTACGTTCATCAGACCGGCAATATAGATCAGCATCATATAACCGGAATACTGCCACACAGTTACCAGGATCAGTGCAGCCATGGCCAGCTTTGTGTCAGACAGCCAGGACTTTGAAAGGAATCCAATATCCAGGGATTTGCCAAAAGCCACCAACACCCTTCCAAAAATAAACTGCCAGATATACCCCAGGACAACTCCTCCGATCAGATTTGGGGTAAAAAAGGATGCACGGTAAAAATTCTGGAAACGTACTCCCTTCGTCACCAGCCTTGCCAAATGAAATGCTATGTAATTTACAAGAAGCACCGCAATTCCTGTAAAAATAATGGTTAATAGAAGGGACTGCCAGAATTTCACATCCCCAAAAGCCTTTATATAATTTTCCAGTCCCACTATGTTCTTTTCTCTGGAAATCCCATTCCAATCCGTGAACGTTAGATAAACGCCGTAAACAAGCGGAACCAGGATCGTCATCACAAAAAAGAATAGCGATGGTCCGGCAAATACGAGAAATGTACCTGTATTCTTTATCTTTGTCCTGCTTTTTTTAGATATACTCATGCTGCTCTCCTATGTTTGTCTTTCATTTATTCCTATAAATCCTGCATCTTAAGATCCTGTATTCCAGGGGGCCGACACTTGTTTCAAAAGAGATGCTGTATAATCCCGGCACCAGACTTTCATCTATATATGCACAAGATCTGTACAGCATCTCTTTCTCAGGGTTCAACCAGGATTCTTAAGTTCTCTGGCTGCCCCTGGCATTATCATTCATGATTTTTCCAGTAATCGCTGACTTCGGAAATCAATTCATCACGATCCATGTCACCGGAGATATATTTCTGAAGAATAGCACCAACTACTGTATTATGATCACTTGGCATTGCCTGATACCAATATACAGAAGATCCATTCTTTACAAAGGATGCAACAGATGCACTTAATGCAGCCTCAGGCTCCTGTGTATTATTGGAAAATGCAGTAATCAGAGAACATGTATTTACCATGAATTTCTGGCCATAATCGCTGTATACCAGCCAGTTCAGAAATTCAAGAGCTGCCTTCTGCTCATCTTCAGAAGAATATGCTGCGTCAACTGCGAGCATCTTGGTAGCTCCGCTGACCAGATTATGGGCATTCACCTCATCCTTGGTATCCATCGGGTATGGCATAATTCCCACATTATCTGTAAGTTCGCTTACATCTGTGGCCCAGCTTCCATTTGGCCAGAATGCAACGGTTCCTTCTTTCAGATACTCATCATTCATATCATAGGTTGCAGAAAGAGGATCATCTTTGTTGATGTTATACTCCATATATACATCGATCAGATCCATTAATGCATTAAAGTCCTCATCATTCGCCAGATCTTCTTCTCCCTTTTTCAGTCCGTCTACAAAAGCCAAAGATGCTTCTTCACTTCCATCTTCTCTTGCACAATAAGCCTGTCCAAATACATGGCTTGCCAGTGACCAGTCATCCTGGTTCAGTGCAACCGGACTTTCCATGCCGCCTTCTACCAGTTTGTCCAAAAGACCTTTAAAAGCTTCCAGATTGCTATAGTCTTCCCAGTTAAATGTTTCTCCTGTAATCTTCTCGATGGCATCCGCATTATAGATCAGCCCCATAGCTTCAATTACAAATGGGAATCCATATACTTTTCCATCCAGAGTCAGACCATACTGGGATCCTCCGTCTCCAATCCATTTCTCTCCGCTAAGATCATACAGATATTCCTGATAATCTGCCACATCCGGATAATCCATCATCATAATGGTGTACGGCTCCCCTGCTGCATACTTCTCGGTAATATGGTTCTCTTCCGTATTGGTATAGAATTCCACCTCAATACCTGTTTCTTCTTTAAATGCAGCTCCCATATCTTCCAGGTAATCCTGGATCTCTGTTTTAGTATTCAGGAATGTGATCTTTGTCCCTGAAAGATCTGATTCCTGTGCCATTACTGTGCCAGCCGGAGCCACCATTGAACCAGCCATGCATCCTGCCATTAAAAGTGCAATTGCCTTTTTACTCATTTGCTTTCCTCCTTGTTTTCATTTCTTTACATTTTTTTGATAGGTTTATATTAACATATTTATCATTTATAGTCAATTATCTTTTCTTTTTTTTACATCGTTTCGTAAATTATGTATAGTTATCTTTATACTATTTGTCTTAAATCACAATATTTAGTAATACATTTTTTACTTTTTCATTTTATGTATTTACATTTTTAACATTTTACGCTATACTGAATTATAGAAAGAACCCTATATTCAGGAGATGTGAGATGAATAAGAAAAAAACAACCATACAGGACATTGCAGATTCCCTGGGTTTTTCCAGAGTCACTGTATCTAAAGCTCTGAATAACTCTGGTGATGTGTCCCAAAAGACAAAAGAAATCATTCTGAACCGTGCAAAACTGATGAATTATAAGGCCTTCCGGTCAGACACGATTCCTGAGGCAGTCAAAGAAGAAGCATTGCCTGGGCAAAGCGGCAATATTGCCTTATTTTTACATATGATACCGGATAGCTTCCATATGGCCTCCTATTTCATGATGTCGTTAGAACAGGCACTTGGAAAGATCGGCTATTCTCTGTCCCTTCATCTGATCACAGACTGTGAGCTTGCTAACCATACATTACCAGCTAGTTTCCACATCCAGAATACAGATGCTATCCTTGCACTGGAGATTTTTGACCGGGATTACTGTGAATTTCTATGCACCCTGAAAAAGCCTGTGCTTTTCTCAGACATATACAGTTCCTTTACCCAGGGAGACCTACCTGCAGATATTCTGGTAGCAGACAATTATACTGCTTCCGTAAAGCTGTATTCTTCTGTAATCGAAGAACGCAAGCCAAGCACTATAGGATTTCTGGGTGATCCGAATTACTGCCTCAGCTTTTATGACCGGTTTAAAGGCTTTCTGAACGTGGCACAGACCTACGGTTTTCTATCTACTTACAAAGAACACTCCATTATCTCTGATAATAAAAACTTCCAGGATGACCTGTGGATGCAGGATCGCTTTAAGGCCCTGGAGCTTCCAAGCCTGCTTGTCTGTGCCAATGATATCCTGGCTATGAAAGCACTCACCTGTCTGGAGCGGTTGAATATCAAGGTACCGGAGGATGTGATGGTCTGCGGATATGACGGAACCCCTACCATTTCCTCCTTGTATCCATCCCTTACCACCATCATTGCCCCCAGTGAAGAAATGGGGATCATGGCTGCTGAGATTCTCAGCCACAAGATCAAGAATCCACAGCTTCCCAACATGATCATTACCATGAACTCCAAGATCAAGAAGAACCGGACTACCGGGAATTATGAAAGGTAATTGTTATTTCTTGCATATAAAAGGGGTTGTCGGGAAATAGACAGTTCTAAGAGAGGGAGGGTGTGACTCATACCAAGTCACACCCTCCCCAAATTTTTATCATAAAAAGAAAAAAAGATGGCTAACGACAACCATCTTTCTCTCCGTTACATGTTATAATGTAACTATGCTAACAACTAATTATTATAACGA
>NZ_JAOQJL010000053.1:0-20129 GCF_025566965.1 Blautia ammoniilytica
TGTCCAGTGAGGAGTTATTTGTTTTTAGGTAACAAAAAATGCCGTATTTATGCGGTGTTGTGGCGTTTCGCAAACGCCTAGATGATTATCCTAATAGTGAGGGATGTGCGATTACATTTTATTTTCCAATAAATGTAAGAAACTGTACATAATACTGGTCTGCCAACATAATTCCCAGGATCCTGCTGATCAAAAAAAGCGGAACTGCCGTCAGCACATCGATTAACGTATGCTGTTTGGTTGTAAGAGTTGACAATACGATCATGACAGCAATCGAAACTGTCACTATACGAATCCACGGGTTCATTCCCACACATATAAAAGAAGTACAGATAATCAGAAAACAACTGGAACAATGCAAGCTTGGTGCACAGTTCAGTCCACGGTAGCTGCCATGATAAATAAGCTTCATAAAATCCCCCCAGAAGCCATCTGGCGGCACCGGTCTCTGAAAAGAAGTGGGATAGATCAAATAACATGCTACACTAAACACGATTTCTATCACCATGGTCATCAAGTAACTGCAATATGAATAAGAATCCGTCTGGAAAACCACCAGCGGATAAACAGCGATCAGCGGAAACCAGAAGCAATAAGGCAATACCGTCCATGGAAGAAAAGGAATCTTCGCATCCACTGGACGTTTTACATCATGGATCCTCCTCTGAAAAAGCTCGCATCCGAAATACAGCAGGATCTGAAAAAAAAGCAGGATTGCCTGCACCAATACCAATTTTTTAAACATACACTGATTCTCTCCAAGTATTTTCTATATTCAATATATCTTTTTCCATGAGATGATTATACAATATGTATGAACTTAAGTAAACATCAGTTCGCCTTTTTTTCTTTTTTATGTAATTGGAACATTACGTAGTAATTTTTATTATATAAAAAATTGCACATCTGGCTCATCACGTTAAGTAATGAGTCAGATGCACAATTACCAAAAATCACATATTATTTCTTATTTCCTGTCTCTTTCAACTCCGTAAAAGAAAACTGATACGCCTCATATTCCCGGATAAATGGTGGAAGCGAAATTCCTGCATGCATAAGTGCTGCACCAAAATACTGTCTTCCGCTTTGTTCTTCCAGATAAACAGCATCCGGCTTTAATCCATGCAAGCGGACATAAACAGCTGCCTGATTTGCCTCTGCCATAAGACGCACCACACTTACCAGTGCATGAGTCTGTTCTTCTGATACCCACATCCATGCCGCAATCTCATCTTTAAACGGATCGGACAACCGCCAGTAAGTCCCCTCGTTAATAAGCATTTCATACTTTTTGTAAGTAAGGACCTGCTCTCTGATCTGCTGCTTTTCCTCATCGGATAATAGTGCCGGGTTCAATTCGTAACCGAAAGCTCCCGCCATTGCCGTCACTCCACGGGTATGGAAGCTTGTTACACGTCCGGTCTGATGATTCGGCACCGCTGAAACATGTGCTCCCATTGCAGAAACCGGATAGAAAAACGAAGTTCCATACTGGATTCTTGTGCGATTGATTGCATCAGTATTGTCACTGCACCAGATTTGCGGGGAATAATAAAGCATTCCCGCATCAAATCTGCCACCGCCACCACTGCATCCCTCCAGCAGAAGATCCGGATACCGGCTGCACAGACGATCCAAAAAGTCATAAATACCAATTACATAATCATAGGAAAGATTTCCGGCATATACATCTGACATGCTACGGTTCATATCCCATTTTACATAATCAATTTTTCCCTGGTCCAACACGTTGCAAATCTGGTCAAATATACAGTCTCTCACTTCTTTTCTAGAAAAATCAAGCACTAACTGATTTCTGGAGCGCACCGGCTTTTTCCCCGGAATCTGAATTGCCCAGTCCGGATGTGTCCGGTAAAGGTCACTGTCTTCATTAACCATCTCCGGCTCAATCCAGATGCCAAATTTCACGCCCTGATCATGCACCCGGTTAATAAGATCTGCCAGGCTGCCCTGCAGCTTCTTTTCATTTACCTGCCAGTCACCCAGGGAAGAATTGTCATCATTTCTTTTCCCGAACCAGCCATCATCCATCACTACCATATCAATTCCAAGGGAAGCAGCTTCTTTGGCAAGATCCACGATCGTATCCCCCGTAAAATCGAAATATGCTGCCTCCCAGCTATTGATCAGAACCGGTCGCGACACATGGACATATTTGCTACGGCATACATGATTGCGGATGCAGTTATGATATTGCTGTGACAATGCAGACAGTCCATTTGCTGAATAGGACAAAATAACTTCCGGTACCGTAAATACTTCTCCACCTGCAAGCGGATATGAAAACAGTTCATCATTTAATCCAAGAAGCAGGCGTGTCTGGTTAAACTGGTCTTTTTCTGCTTCACATAAGAAATTCCCACTGTATACAAACAACATTCCATAGCAGCTGCCTGCCACCTCCGTTGTCCCTTTTTCAGCCAGAATCACTGCCGGATTATACTGATGGCTGGATGTTCCCCTGCGGCTGCCAAAAGAAGTGGTTCCATGTCCCAGTGGAGTGCGCTCTAAACTCCGCTCCATGGCATGCTTCCCGTAAAACCGCAGGACGTCAAAATCTCCCTGCACAAAATCCAGGCAGGCTGCCGCTGCTTTCTCAATGGTAATCTGCTCAGTTCCTATATTTTTAATCTGGACACTTCTGGTAATAACATCATTTTCTTCCAGCACGCCATACAGCAGATGCACCTCAACCTTTGCATTTTCATCTGCAAGAACAATTTCCAGAGTCTGTGCTTCATTTTCGGCTGCCCAGACAGCCGGAAGTCCCTGTAACTGGTATTTACCATTTCGGATCTCATAGCTTTTGAAAAGCAAATCAGCACTTTCAACACCTTTGCAGCTTTTTACATTCAAAGCAATATTGCGGTAATCCCCTGTTCCAAGGGAAGGATACTCCTGTGGCAGCACATCCAGCGAATAGGTACGGTTCATGCCGGCAGCATAAGGATTTCCGGAAAACCCGTGGTCTGCATAGGTTAAAAGATAATCCATGAAACCGTTTGTTTTATCTCCGTAGTATAGATGCAGCAGATATCCCAGTGAATCAACCTGCATCTGATAGGTTGTATGAGCCGTATGCAGGGTAAATATCTTTTTATTTGGATCATATATAATTGCCATAGAAATCACCTCATTTTATTCTTTATCCTTTGACTGCACCATTTGCCACGCCATTTAAAATCTGTTTCTGACAAATCACATAAAAAATCAGAATTGGAATCAATGCCAGAATATACGAAGCAAATGCCAGATTGTAATTAGTTCCAAACTGTGTCTGGAAATTAAGCTGTGCAAGCGGCAGTGTATTCTGTCCGGTTCCGGACATGATCACAAGCGGTGTCATAACATCATTCCAGGTTCCAAGAGCTGTCAGGATTGCAACTGTTGCATGCATTGGCATCATCATTGGAAATACAACTTTCCAATAAGTGATCCATGTGCTGGCTCCGTCAATATCTGCTGCCTCCTCAAGTGCTATCGGAATATTTTTTAAATATCCACTGTAAAGCAGGACATTCATAGGCATATAAAATACCAGATACAACAGGATAACACCAGCACGGTTTCCAAGTCCCATTTGCGCCGTCTGCTTTACCAGCGGCATCATTAAAATAGAAAAAGGAACAAACATACCACTGACAATATACAAATAGATAAAACGAAAGCTTTTTCTTCTTGCCATGCCGCGCCCAATCACAAAGCCAGCAATTGAATGGATCAATATAGCCAGCACAATCGTTACCAGTGTAATCAGTAAACTGTTTCCAAGAGAGTGCCAGAAATCAGTTACTTCCATTGCCTGGCGGAAATTATCAAAACTCCACTGTTTCGGGAAGGATAGTGCCCCTGCCACATCGTTGGTCATTTCACTGGGATTCTTAAATGCAATGATCACTGCCATATACAGCGGAAATAATACTGTAACAGTTCCCAAAATCAGAACAATCGTAAGTACCCAGTTTGTTTTCTTTTTTTCTTTTATCATAACTGCTCCTCCTTCTTATTCATGATCGTCATCTGGAAAATTGAAATCGCCACGATCACTATAAAGAAAATGACTGCATTTGCACTCTGGAATCCAAACTGTCCACCATCCATACCATTTTTATAAATCAGATAAGAGATGGATTCGGTGCTTTGTGCCGGGCCTCCCTTAGTCAATGACATGATCTGATCGAATACCATGAGAAAATTCTTTGTGCTCAATACCAGATTAATCGTTACAAAAGGCATAACCAGCGGAAAGGTTACTTTCCAGAACTGTTTCCATTTACTTGCCCCATCAAGCATACTTGCCTCGTAAACTTCCTCCGGAACAGTCTGCAGACCAGAAATATAAATAATGGTATTCATGGCAACTGCCTGCCATACACCCACGATCAGTACACCGATCCATGCATGTTTTTCACTTGCAAGAATACTATTCTGTAAAAATCCAATATGAAACACCGTTCCCACAGTTGGAAGAATATAAGTAAAAATAAAACTGAAAATATAACCGATAACAAGTCCGCCTAAAATATTCGGTACAAAATAAAGCCCACGCAATGCACTTTTGAAACGGATGGCACCGTTTAATCCCACTGCCATGATCAGGCTTAGTACATTTACCAATACAGTTCCTGCCAGTGCATATTTAAATGTAAACAGATAACTTTTGCCCACACGGATATCGGTAAAGAGATCTGCATAGTTCCGGATGCCAACATAATCGTAGGTTCCATATCCTTTATAATTAGTAAAGCTGTAGATCACGCCTTTGATCATTGGAAGTGTATTGAATGTAAAAAACAAGATCAGAACTGGTATAATAACTGCCCAAAATGTTTTATCCCTGTTTGACATTTTCTTTTTCATTGTGCATCCTCCTGTTCTTTCTGATAATCCTGTACTTTCCGAATCAAATCCCGGTTGTAGCGCTTCCAGTCGGAATCAAATTTTTTCAGGAACTTTTCCTGTGCATTATCGCTTTCATCCAGTAAGAATGTCTGTATCATGGCATCCACGCTCATTTCACTTGGATAATGATGATCCTGATAATCTGCCATGCGGTTATCTTCAATATAAGGACGCATATCCTCAAGGGTTTCCGGAATTGCAAAATCTCCTTCTTTGCAGGCAATCCCACCCTGATCATCCAGATAAACCTGAATAGTCTCATCTTCATACAGATATTTTAAAACTTCATATGCTGCTTCTTTATTTTTACATGCTTTCATCACAGAGAACTGCAGATCAATTCCTGAATTTAAAACATTGTCTGATTCCACATCATTTGCCGGAAATGTAAAAGAACCGATATTCATATCCGGATTGACTGATTTGATCTGTGGGATTGCATAACTTCCAATGGGAAACATGACAGATTCCCCACGGGCAAATGCTGTGCATGCATCGTTATAACCGTATGCATACGGATTTTTTTCTGCATAATCCAAAAGTGCCCGCATCTTTTCTGCTACTGGTCCATACGTATCAGCAAATGTGGTATTTCCCATATTTACCTGGTTGCAAGTATCCGAATCAGTAAGTCCGACCGCCAGTGCATTCCAAGGAGCCAGACATGTCCATGTATCTTTGAAGCCCAGATACAATGGAAGTACTCCGCTTTGCTTAATTTCATCACATAATGTTGTAAATTCCTGCCATGTAGTCGGAACATTCCAGCCATTTTCCTCAAATATATCTTTGTTATATAAAATTCCTGCCGCATTTGCCACATATGGAAGAGCATACGTACCATCCTTTGGAATAAATTCCAGTTCCTTGTCCATATCCAGATATGCCTGCTTTACCGTCTGGACCTCATCCAGATCAGAAATATCTTCAAACAGGTCTGCATCTAAAAAGTTGGAATAGTTGATATCTCCTCCGATTGCGATGATATCCGGATAATCCTCCCGGATAAAACGTGTCTTTAAAATAGTCATTGCTTCATTTGGCGATGAAATCGTCAGATGAATGTCATCATGCGCTTCATTAAACCTCTCTGCAATTCTTTCAAATGCCTTAACTGCTTCCGGCTTATAGGAAACCACTTCGATCTCGGTTTTTCCGTCTGTGCTTTTTTTACCACTGCATCCGGTAAATCCTGTTATGCACATGCCAAATGCAAACACAGCCGCAAAACCACGAAAAATACTTCTTTTTGCCATATTCCTCTCTCCTTTTCTGTAAGATAGCCGCCTTTCTATTGATAACCCAATTATAACATACCTTTATGCGACCTAAAATATCAGCATTTTTTTATATTTTATGCCAAAATACAATATTTTATGTTATAATAGATGTTGATATCGCATTTTGGTATATAAAGTATATAAGGAGCATTTTATGAGCAATATATTATTTAATATTTTTCCAAATGAGAACTTTATCGATTTGTGTATGTATCAATTTGGATATGAAAAATGTGACCCTGGCCATTCTTTTGGTCCTGCAACACGCAATCACTACCTGTTCCACTACGTTCTTTCCGGAACCGGAACACTTATGGCAGACGATGCAAAAGGCATAACACAGACTTATTCCGTAAAAAGCGGACAGGGATTTATGATTTTTCCAGGTCAGATTAACACCTACATTGCGGATGAACGGCTTCCGTGGGAATATATGTGGATTGAATTTGATGGCTTGCGCATAAAAGAGGCTTTAGGTGTCACAGATTTGTGTAAGAATGCACCTGTTTATCATTCCCACTCCAAAGAATTGCGTGAAAAACTTGCCGATGAAATGAATTATATCGTAAATCATCCTAATGAATCTTCTTTTCATCTCATTGGTCATCTGTATCTGTTTATAGACTATCTGCTGCAGTCAGCCAAATCTACTAAGCTAGTCTCCAGTGGACGCATGAGTGATTATTATATAAAAGAAGCAATCAATTATATTGAACAGAATTTTCAGAATAACATTTCAATAGAAGATATCGCTGCAGTATGCGGCATCAACCGGAGCTATTTTGGAAAAATCTTCCGCAACTCAATTGGCCGCTCTCCGCAGGAATTTCTTATGAACTACCGTATGGTAAAGGCTACCGAATTATTAAAGCTGACATCCTTGTCTATTGCAGACATTAGTTCTGCTGTGGGATATGAAAACCAGCTTCATTTTTCCCGTGCCTTTAAAAATATTTATGGTATTTCTCCTCGAGAATGGCGGAATCAGAACAAGTAACAATAAATATATTCTTTCCTGCCAAGTCTCTTGCCTACCATTCCCCCGGCAGCTGCTGACAATCCACTCAATACTCAGCATATCAGATTCATATAGATTGCTCAATTGAACAGTGTTTAATTTCTATTCAATTTAATTAACCAGTAGGAAATGTTGCATGATTAATCTGCTGTTTTGGCTGCCTTGATACTTCTTAGGTTGACGGCTAGATACGCATTAGAGATGTCTCCATCCAAATGCTGTTCTAGCAAGGGATTTTTCCCTTGAACCCATCATTTATGATATATGGTGGCGCTTTTCGCCCCCAAATAGTGAAAGTGGGGGCACTTTCTGCCCCCACTCAGGAAATGTTGCTAAAATACTGTTTAGATTTATCATACATACAAAATGGAAGTTATCTATTTCTCCTCTTCGTTAAGACCTAGTTCATTACATATTACTTGCTATCCCTGATACCTTATTCTTTCTACCAGCGTTTCCTTTTTCAGATTACTGCTTAAAACGCAGGAAAGTACAATCTGCAACAGACCGACCAAAAAAATCATAATAAAAATTGGTACGATTGGAACATGATAGATATTCATTCCAAATATTCCATTATGTTTTGCATAGGAAAAAAGTGCATAGCCGAGCGGCAGACCAATGATCAAAGCTACGCATATGGTACCAACCGTAAACATCATTCCCTGTAACTGCAGACATAAATTTAATTGTTTATTTGTCATACCCACAGCCTGTAATACACCATATTCCTGCTTTTTTGTCGTAATATTCATGATTATGGTGTTTGCCATATTCATAAAACCGATGAGTCCTACAACCGCCATAAACAGATAACAGCCAAGCTTCATCATGCTGCTTGCAAATTCGGCAGATTGTAACTGTGCATGATAGGTATCCATTTTTATATGCGAAGTATTAGAAATCAAAGTATTCAGACTTTGTTCTACAGATGCCACATCTTTTTTATCACAGTCCACCCACAGATAGCCATAGGCTGTTCCTCTCGGATTCATGGAACGGTATACACCTTCCGGAATGACAAGATAAGTGTCCGCGCTTACAAAGGATCCTGCAATCTTTCCCTGATAGGTATAGGTTTCACTTCCATTCTCAAAGTCAAATGCAATGGATTCACCCGGAGCATATCCATCTTGTTCCATCCACATCAACCAACCAAAGAAAATTTCACCATTCTTTACCGCCTGATCATAGTCCATAGAGCCAATATCCCCGTCTTGGCGCATAAAATCAAAATCATTTTTACTCACAATATCAGCCGGAAATCTTGTTCCGTTCAGATTTACAGAGACAATCTCTCTCGTCATGACATCTGTCACTCCTGGAATGCTTTTGATTTCTTCAATCATTGAATCATTCAATGGATTATCCGTCAGAATCGTATCCAGATTATTCTCAGGATATCTTTCATCATACTCAGCAGAATAGTCAAGCTGCAGTTCAAATTGTCCATGATTAACGGAAAGACGTGCTTCATGCTCCGTGTCAATATTTCCCACATAATTAGAGATAATCACAAACAATACGCAAGAAAAACCCATTGTGAGGATAGTACCAATAGTTCTTTTGGGATTACCCGTTACATTTGCCATTGCCATAGAAAACACGGTGACATTTTTTCTGCCATTTCGTTTTCCTTTTTTTTGTGTTTCTGCATTTTCTAAATACCGTGTTGCTTCGATAGGTGAAATCCGTGAAACAATTTTCATTGGTTTACGCAGCGCCAAAGCAACGGTAAAAAATGACACGAAAATACATAGAAGCATAACAGGCAGGGAAAACAGTGGCATCTGCTGATTTTGGACTCCCATAGAGCCAGTTCCGGTTGATACAAGGTTCCCCTGTTCTACCAGCCAGTTAAAACCGCATTTTGCAATCAGAAAGCCAAAAAGCAATCCAACTGGTATTGAAAAAAATGTCAAAAAAATGCCCTCTCTGAAGATCAGTTGTTTCATCTGCTTTTTTGTCGCTCCCAGAGCCTTGATTTTTCCATACTCCTGTATCTTGTTGGCAATACCGACCTGAAAAATATTATAAATGACCACAACAGAGAAAAGTACAATTGCAAGAATCACAACCCCGCATACCGCAATCGTTTCATAACTCGGCTGCAATATCCACTGCAGGTAGAGGTCATTGATGATCACGTTTTTCTGGTCAATGCCGCAGGAATCCGCGATTTCTTTTATAACAGGCGCAACATTATTCATAGATACATTTGCAGAATCGTTCAAGGTAAAATAGATATTATATTGCCTGTCACCCTCCGCAACACGCTCATTATAAAAATCCTGCGAACCGAATACAACATAGGAAGCCTCGATGGTATATTCATCCCGGTCATATAAAATCCCGCTGACAGTAAATTCCACCGGTGCGTATTCCGACTGCATGCCTGTGCGGTAATCCAGTGTAACCGTATCTCCGACCTTTACATCATCATATCCCATTTCGCTAAAAAATGCTCTTCCTGCGGCAATTTCCTGCGTTCCCCCCGGATACTTTCCTTCCTTTAACTCATATTCCTTATTATAGGGAAGCATTTTTCTTGCAGTCTCATCCATGCAGACAAAACCACCGTTTTCGTTGCCTTTTATGATACCTTCGGTGCACATAGTGCCTGTAGCATCTATTTCCGCACGGCGGTTTACTTCTTTTAACTGCGATCCGTCTGCTGCGACAAACAAACCATAATTGCTTCCATATGAGCCTGCCGCCTGACTTTTCTGTAAACGGATCATTCCATTTCCCACAGTACTGATGATAACAAGCAGCATCGTGGTCAGACAGATTGCCATCATGATCAGTATACTTCTTGTCCTGTTCCTTTTGTCATTGCTATATGCAATCCTGCTTATTGTCTTCATCTGAAATCCACCACCTGTCCGTCCTCAATCACCAGAATACGGTCAGCGACCTGTGCAATTTCGTCATCATGGG
Organism: Blautia ammoniilytica; assembly: GCF_025566965.1. NCBI lineage: Bacteria > Bacillati > Bacillota > Clostridia > Lachnospirales > Lachnospiraceae > Blautia > Blautia ammoniilytica. The sequence goes on from NZ_JAOQJL010000053.1 coordinate 10,162, forward strand.
TAATCATTACAATTGTCTGTCCATATTTTTTTGCTGTCATCTTAAGCAGGGCGATTACCTCATCACTGGTCTTAGAATCAAGATTTCCTGTCGGCTCATCTGCAAATATAATTTCCGGACGATTCACCAGTGCTCTTGCAATTGCTACTCTCTGCTGCTGTCCTCCGGATAACTGATTTGGCAGATTATAAATCCGGTTTTCAATCCCCAGAGTTGCAATAATATCATTTACATACGCTTCATCCACTTTTCTTCCATCCAGCCCCAGTGGCAGTACAATATTTTCCCAGACATTAACAGATGAAACCAGATTAAATGCCTGAAAAACAAATCCGATTTTTCTTCTGCGGAAAACAGCAAGGGCATCTTCCTTCATCCTGTATAAATCTTTCCCTGCTAAAGTAACACTGCCTTTTGTCGGGGTGTCTAGCCCTCCAAGCATATGAAGTAATGTACTTTTACCGGAACCTGACTTTCCGACAATTGCGACAAATTCTCCCTGCTCAATCTGAATGTCCACCTGATTGACCGCTTTGACCTGATTCTCACCTGCGCCATAAAACTTACAAAGCTGCTTGGTTTCTAATATCACACTCAATGTGCTACCTCCTTTTCAATTCTGTAAAACGTACCTTTTCAACACGCTTTCTTTGCCTGTTTATATATTTGGTCATTTTTCAACCTACATCCAAATTGTATCAGGATAATCTTTCATTTCACTTTCAAAAACGAGCAGAAGTCTTACAGAATTGTAAGATTTCTGCTCATTTAAAATTTAACTAACATATGGTAATTGAATCACAAACGTGCTTCCTTTTTTCTTTTTGCCGGAGGTTACCGTAATCATACCTGCGTGCTTTTCGATAATTTCTCTCGATAGAAAAAGTCCGATTCCTGTACCACTCTTTTCCATGACCTCCCTGGAACTTCCTCTGTAAAATCGTTGAAAAATTTTGTGATACTCATTCTGCGGAATACCAATTCCCTGATCCTCAATTTCCATTCTTACAAGATCGTTTCTTTTTTGTAACCGGATAAATATTTTTGAACCACACGGACTGTACTTGACCGCATTATCCAGAACGTTGATCACAGCTTCACCAAGCCACCTTTTATCCTGCATAATCGTGCATGTTTCCAGCTCTTTTTCATAGTCAAAAACAAATTCAATTTCTTTCTCATCCGCTTTAGGATAAGTGCGGTTCACAGCAGATATGACAGTATCCATAAGCGGAAGTTTTTTCTTATTAATCTGAATCAGTCCAGTTTCCATCTTGGATATTTCAAGAAGCGACTGCAATAATGTCTCCAGTCCATCCAGAGCACTCCGACAACGGATACGAAACTCCTCCTGTTCTGTGGCACTTAAGTCATTCTGCATCAGCACACTAAAACATGTATCCAAAGCTGCAACCGGTGTCTTTAACTGGTGAGAAATATCAGAAACCATTTCTTTCGTGTTCTCCTTTTCTGCCCTTGCTTCTTCCTTTATCAACTGAATATGATGTCCAATTGCTTCAAGCTGATCATTCAATTTTTCCAGTTCTGCATGATTTTCCGTTTTCAGTAAATCATCAAATTTATTTTCACGGAATCTGATCAGAATTTCTTCCAACTGGTCTAAAATTTTCTGATGACACGCATCTTCTTTTTTCTTCCAATAAAGTAAAAAAGTCAAAAGAAGCACGCATATCACAGTGCTTACAGCACCGGTCACCATAACCTGATGCCGGAATTGCGAATAAAATGCATTCCCTTTATTCCCCCAGTATCCATATTGCTCCAATAATCGCCTTCCCTGTTCGTTAGTTTCAATATCCTTATCCTTAAGCAATTCCGAAACAGCATCCAGCCCGGAAAATTCTTCCTTTGCAGCAATCTCTGTCATAAGATTCATTTTATATTTATAATCTTCATAAAACACATACGTGGTAAAGCAATTTAATATTGCAAACAATAATATGACAGGTAATACCAAGGAGAGCACTACTGTAATCTTCTTGCGATATCTCTTTGTCACTGCCTTACCTCCTGATTCCATATATACCCAAGACCTCTGACATTCTTTATATAGACCGGTGCAGCCGGATTGTCTTCGATTTTCTCACGGAGTCTTCTGATATTGACAGCGATTGTATTTTCATCCACAAAATCCCCTTCCAGATCAAACACATTTTCCAATATTTGTGTTTTTGAAAGAATCTGTTTCGGATTCTGAAGAAAAAAAGTCAGCATTTTCAACTCCGTTTTTGTCAGACTGATTTCACGACTCTTTATCAGGACTTTCATTTCTCCTGCGATAAATACGATATCTCCCGAAATCATCTTTCCGGCTTCCGTTTTCTCCTGTCTGCGGCGGAAATGTGCTTCTATTTTCAAAAGAAGTACCGAAAGACTAAACGGCTTTGTAATATAATCATCTGCCCCTGCTTCATATCCCATGACCTGATCCATCTCCTGATCTAGTGCTGTAAGACAAATAATGTATGTATTATAATTGCATCTCATCCACCTTACAAATTCCAGTCCATTCCCATCCGGAAGATTCACATCACAAATGGTAACATCCACATTATTATCACTTGCAATTCTTTTCGCTTTTTTCACTGATTCTGCTGAAAAAACCTCATATCCGGATTTTTTCAGTGAGAATGTAATTCCACGATTTAAATTTTCATCATCTTCAACCACGAGTATACCTGGCATAGCATCTGCACCTCTCTTTATTAACTATTCATCTTAAAATGCTTCAATGCCTCCACAATTGCACTCTCTTTATCTTCTGGACACTGCGGTTGCCTGCTATCTTCATTTTTAGGTAAATTATAATTCTTTCCAACCTCAATTCCGCATTTTCTCTTTACCTGTGAGATATACAGATTGGAAACCTTCATGCCGGCATTATGTTCAGCCACATACTTCTTTATCTCATCATATGTAGCCTTAGTCTCTGCAGATGTTATATCCATATCATCAAGTTCAATCGTGACATTAATGTAATCATCCGGCTTTTGTTTCAGTTGGGACAAAAGAACAACCGTCTCATTTTGTGTATCATTGTCCAAACTTAGTGTAAACTCTTTTTCTATAATCGGCAACTTAAATTCTATAGATTTCAGCCACTGACCATTCTCTTTGCGTTCTTCGTAAATCTGCACATTATCCACTAACTGCGACAGGAACTCCCGTTTCTCTGCTTCGTTCATTTGAGCATACAATTTATCAAAGAACACGAGTGCCTTGTAAATGTTATCCCCTGTAATCTTATCTGCCAGCAGAGAGCGTTTCTTAGCCTTTGCAGATACCAGCAGTTCCTCTGCATCATCTATTTTATCATAAGTCTTGTACAAATGGTTCTCTAAATCTGTTTTTCTTCGCTGATAATGCTTATCCTCATAATCAAGAGAATCCATATCTGATAAAATAGTATCTTTATTATGATATAGCTTTCTTAATTGTATTTTATAATTTTCTATTTCCTGATCTAATGCACTAGTATCTACTTCCATATTTATTTTGTTGCGGATTAAATCCGAAAATTTAGGATTACTAACCAGTTTACTAATCACCTCTGCAACAGAAGCATCCAGCATTTCTTCATGCACCTGTTTTTTGTAATCACACTTATGACCTCTAGTCATATTTCTGTGTTTGCAGCCATAATAATAAAAATCCTTATAGTTACTTCCATCCTTGCGTTTCTTAATAGACTTGTTGCCATACATTCCTGCACCGCAGACAGGACATTTCAAAATTCCTGATAATAGATGAATCTTTTCTCTCTTGTCACGATTGACCTTTTCATACTTTTTAGCCTGTGCCGCCACCTTGACCTGCGCCTGCTCCCATACTTCTTCTGATACAAGAGCTTCGTGCAGACCATCTACTAACAGGTAATCGTCTTTCTTAACCTGCCTATACTCATTTCTTGTACCATGAACCTTTTCTGTCCGTCTTCTTCCATAAGAGATTTTACCACTATAAACCGGATTCTGTATAATCCTTCTGATAAGAGCAGCATCAAATAACGGATTTTTACCATTCTGTCTGGCTATCTTATGGATTCCATGATTTTCAAGATACTTTGCAATTCCATTTGCACCCAAATCCGTATTTACATATTTGTCAAATATCATTCTGATAGCCACTGCCTCTTCTTCATTTACTTCCAATTTTCCATCAATGAGAGAATACCCATACGGTGCAAAACCGCCATTCCATTTGCCTTCCCTGGCTTTCTGCATCCTGCCTTCCATGGTCTGAACACGAATGTTCTCACGTTCAATCTCTGCCACTGCTGACAGAACAGATATCATAAGCTTCCCAGCATCTTTGGATGAATCTATTCCGTCCTCCACACAAATCAGATTCACTCCAAAATCCTGCATTACTTGTAATGTTGCAAGTACATCTGCCGCATTTCTTCCAAATCTGGAAAGTTTAAATACAAGAACATAAGATACTCCATCTTTTCCTGACTTAATATCCTCCATCATCTGATTAAATGAAACTCTTCCCTCTATTGATTTGCCGGATTTTCTTGCATCCTCATACTCACCGGCAATTTCATATTCATTATAGTCGCAGAACGCTTTCATTTTTGTTTTCTGTGCATCCAGAGAATAGCCATCTATCTGCATGGTTGTCGAGACACGGGTGTATAAATATACTTTGATTTTCTCTTTCTTCAATTTACATATCACCTCCAGGAAGTGCCGAAACTGCCGACAGATTGATACTGACTAATGTATCCATCTGCCTGATTGCCAAATTTCTAAGCAATATAAGTCTTTCTGATTGAGATTTCCCCTGCTCAATTAAAATAGCATTATAACTTTCCATATTTGCCAACACCAACAACTGATTTAAATTTGCATCATCACGCACATTCCCCTTTTTACCCGGATTATTATTTTTCCATTGCTTTGCAGTCTGACCAAATAAAGCAACATTTAAAAGATCTGCTTCACTGGCATATGTATAAGCAATCTGTTCTGGTGTTAGCTCTGGTGGAATCAAATTTTCCTTCACCGCATCCGTGTGAATACGGTAGTTCACCTTTGATAAAGCCCTGTTCAAGTTCCAGTCCAATTAAAATCTACTATTTTAATCTTGTTTTAACCTGCGGTAATCTTTCATAATATACAGTTGAAATTCCGGAGAAATCCATGTAGCAAATGCCATTGCAATATCGCTATGTGCATAAGTTCCTCCACCATATCTGCCTGCTTTCGACACTATTCCAATCGCATTTGTCTGTTCAATCCATTTGGTCGGTGTCATAACACACCTATTTAATCCTGCCTCACTTCTAACCGCCTCGAATTGCACACGGTTAAAATCTGGATTATGAAGTTCTTCCCAAACAGCCAAAAACTCAACTGTATTTCTGTTTCGCATCTAGTTCTGAATAACAAATCTTGAATCATTATCATTTCTGTATTTCGCAATATCTGTCAATGAAATATATTCATTTTCAAAATCTTTCGTGTAAATTCCAATATCAATTCCTTTTGCGTGAATGATTTCCCTAACTATTTTATTTGCCATCTCTATTCCTCCACCATGTTCTCCATCTGCTCCAACTTCTGCAAGGCTTTCATATACGCCATGAGTCTTTTATATTGCTCATCTCCAAGGCTATGAATCTGCTTTAAAATCTTAATATCCGACCTAGTAACTTCATAATCCATATTTTCATCCTTATATTCCGGATCAATTCCTTTTCCTGTCAAAAGCTGTTCGGGAGTAATCTCCAATGCATCACATATAGACAACAAGCAGTCTGCTTTGGGATTTGTCTTTTTCTTCTTCCAGTCACTGATGTTACTCGTTGCAATCCCCGTTCTTCTTGAGAGTTCCAACTGCGTTATGTTCTTCTGCTCCATCACACAAAAAATTCTTTCACTGATAATCATGATTTTCCTCCATCAACATTCCGTACATATCCGTATTTATAAATTTATTCATCCGTCTATACGGCTATAGTATCATGCTGCAACTTTTCTTTCAATAGAGAGTTTTGTATTTCTGAACTTTGTTATATTCTTCTCTTTATATAGCTCCGTGTACAACTGTCTTATTCTTTCCCTACGAAGATAAAAATCCGGATCAGGCAAATTATCCAAGTCCATTGCTTCCGCATACTTTGCTACCATTTCTCCAATAAAATTTGCTAAATTGCTCCATACATCTCTTTCTTTTAAAACCACTTTATTCTTAACCATAATTAAAATCCTTTCTGAAATTGTCATTGAAATCCATCGTATCCCATCCATAGTGATGTTTCTTCACTTCCTGATAGGATAAGATAGATATTATTAAAATTAGTATTGTTATTATTAGTCTTATTAGATTTTGATTTTTACTGTTCAAAACCTGTAAATACCAAAAGTCTGTATGCGTCAAAATCAAAATTCTTAATTGTGATTTCTCCATATTTTGTATTTTGATTTTTACGGTATGGCTATTTCTCAAAACATTTTCTTAAGGTACAGCTTGTTAGGTCTTCCCAATCCCTGTCTCTTCCGTTCAAGTGCTCCCACCTTTTCCAATTCATCCAATAACTTGCATGCCTTTTGAGTTCCACAATTCAAATCCTCGCAAATATTTTTTATTGAATAATAGATAAACACCCTCCCTTGGTTGTCAATCCATCCATTTTTTATTGACAATGAAACTCGATCTAAAAAGAATGCGTATAAAAGCTTTGCATCCATTGACAGTTCAACAAAGCCTTCATCCTCTACCAGACATTTTGGCAGCTTGATGAAAGTAAAACGCTCCTCCCCGGTACAATAGTTATACTTCGGTTGAATACATACCTTTTCTAAATCTCTCATAAACTTAATCCTTTCTTTTCTCTTTTTACAAATTGGCAAGCAGTGCTCCGGTATATACCCGGCGCATTTTTGCTTGTTGGGGAAGATCTCCGTTCCACTCCGGTCCGTGCAGAGCAGACGTCCACCGGACGTCTTGCACCCCAATCCCCTTGAACTGCGGATAAACCGCAGAGCCACGCTGACGCTTTACCATAAAATCACTTTTTCTTCTTTGAATCTTCCTCATAAAGATACATTACTGCCTCAAGTATTTTTTTCAGAAACTTTGTTTGTTCATTATGCATCTTTTTTATTTCTGTAATATCTTCTTCGTACAATTTTCCGGTTTCATTTGCTTTCCTTGCATACTGATTGAGATTATTACTAATCCTTGAATGCAAGGATATTACCTGATTCAAATCCGGCCACTCAGGAATAATCACATATCCGTTCAATGCCATCTTTCTGATATATGCACTCATGTTTTGAACTCCAACTTCCTTCATTCGATTATGCAGTATCTCCACCTCTTCCGGTTTGAATTTTACATAAATTCCTTTTGAATACTCTTTCACTTTTCTTTTCCTCCATTTCTTTTCAAATTTGTACTTTTTAGAAATCATTCTTCCGGGGGCAATCGACAATTTCTAAAATTGGGCAACAAAAAAGCAACCGATATTACTCGATTGCCACTCTGTTACTCTTGCGAAACTATTCCTTTTTCAAAAAATTTGTAAATATTGCCTAAATGCTTTTGTGAACTTTTTCCTTCAAAAAACATTACAAATTGATAATTGACTTTTTGAAAATTATTGTTCTCAAGTTTCTATCAAAATTAGAAAAAGCCCAAACCACAAGGGTTTGAGCTTCATTTGCGCATTCACGTTTTCTGTTTTTGGGTATAAAATCTTCATTTTAAAATATAGAGTATTGGTTTGATTTTGTCAAGTCTTAGTTCTTAATGTATATTCTTCTTTTTCTTTTCCGGCAATTCTTCCCACATACTCTCAACCAGTTCACACAAAAACTGCCGATCATCTACATTATCAACCAAAATCATTTCTTTAGCACCATCATATGGCAGTTCCATCTCGGCATCTGGCATTAGCCTCAATGCCATCGGAACCGGCTTCACCAAAAGTCTGTCATCATATATTCCACCAAAAATCCTTCCACGGTAATAAAGGATGTATTCGCCCATCATTGCCCTGCTACTGACTTCATCCAGTCCTGATAATTGTTCCATAACAAAATCCAAATACTCTTTTGTTGATGCCATATTATTTTCCTCCATACCCTTAGGCTCTCTTTATCGGGTGCCTGATTACAGTCCTCAGCTTCTCCGGTGCTACCTTCCGCGCATCACTCAGATAAATCTCGTGGTGCATTCTCTGATCCGTTATATCAAGTGTATATCCCTGTTCTTCCATAAATCTGTGCATTGCATCTACCGTAGCAGGCTCATCGTCATACGATCCGATATGCATACACTGTACACACAGACCTTCCTCATAGGAAATAAACTCAACCTTAGAAAAATCCTGTTTTTTCTTTGCCGTAGCTTTCCTGACAGCCCAGTCGAAATCTTCCATGGTAACAAAATCCGGCAATCGAATAACAGAGATCCACTTAAAATATTCCTTATGAGCATAATCGATTCCGGATACTCCATCCTGCCACCAGAATCCCTCTAATGGCGGCACGACATAATCGAAATATCCATCAATCTGATGGTCTCCCTTTTTGCTCATTTTAATTGTAAATGCAATTCCATACAGAAGCCCGATAGCCTGCTTGTATTCTCCGTCTGCATCATTTGGATTGCCGCTTCCCCTTACCGCTATATAGTTCATTTTCGGAACAGTTACGATAGACGGTGTGCCTTTCGGCATATAAAATTCTTTATATTCCTTCTTGTAGTCAAAAGCCATATCCTTTCCCCCCCTCTAAATCCTTCTCTTCATAAGGCTTATTCCAGGAACCAATCTCTATCAGATTTCCTTCCGGATCAGCGATATAGCAGGTTCTCTGTCCCCAAGGTTCAAGTTCCGGTTCAAGCACAGATGTTGCACCGTTTTCCACAGCCTTCTTGTATGCCTCGTCCACCTCTTCAAAAGTATCAACATATAGAGCTATTTCAGAATGACCATTCAGACCCTTAATTTCAAATCCGAGAACATCCTTGTAAAAACGAATCATCTTTGCCATATCATCAACAAACAACCCAAAACCGTCTAATCTCATTTTCCTAATCCTCCATAGATTTTTAATATTTCCTCTGCATTCCTGCGAATAATGTCCCGCACTTCTTCGGGCTCAAGCACCTCTACTTTTGCTCCAAATGTCATAAGCCATGTCACAAGGTTTTCCATATCCGTATAGTCTGCTGAAAAGAGCAGCCTTCCATCGTCCGTTTCTGTAAAGCAGTTCGGTCCAAATTCTTCAACCAGCCGCCACTTCATATTCGGTGTGAAAAGAGCTTTTACCTTCATCCCACCCGGAAATATCTTCTCATTTGACAAATCCGGCATTGGTACATCTCTACGCAAGAATCCACGGTCTGTTTCAACAACACAATCCATACGGTTCAGTTTGAACAGCCTGTAATCTTTACGTTCTAAACACCACCCCCATACATACCAGCTCGACCACTGGAAAACCAGATAATATGGTTCTACCCTTCGGTTGCTCTCTCCGGACGGAGCATAATACTTAAATCGTATGATACGCCTGTTTTCTATTGCACTCTGGATTACCTCGATCTTTGGAGCAAGAGAACCCTTATACCATGAAGATAAGTCAATCAGCATAGAGTCTCTTCCACTGATGAACTCTGATGATCCGGTCTGGATTTTCTCCATCAGTTGACTGTAGTACCTGCTTCCGCTCACACTGTCAAGACTCCGCAAACCCTCAAGAATCATCTGCATATCTTTGGAACTCAAAATCGTCCTGTCCATACGATATCCATCCATAATACTGATACCACCACCGGTACCCTGTGCAGTTTTTATAGGAATACCTGCTTTACAAAGGTCTTCAATATCCCGATTTATTGTCCTTCGAGATAGTCGCCCCCACCCGTGAAACGGGTGGCTCGTAGGATGGCTATAAGCCTTTAATGCTAGGCCAGCGTCTCAAGGCGCT
>NZ_JAOQJL010000054.1:0-18828 GCF_025566965.1 Blautia ammoniilytica
ATCCTGAGCCAGGATCAAACTCTCTGATAAAGTTTGATGTCTCAAGACAACCAACTAGCTTAGTTATCTCTCGTCATTACTGTTTTAAAGTTCATTCTTCCGAATGTGATTGTTAAAGAATTTTCGAGAATCGTATGTGTTTCACTGTTTAGTTATCAATGTTCATTGTTTTTCACTGTCTCTCGACAGCTTATTTACTTTACCACATCTTCTTTTGTTTGTCAAGAACTTTTTTGAAGTTTTTTTCAAACTTTTTCGAAGATGAAGTTTTGTCATCCGTGTTGACGACTCGACTACTTTATCATAGATAAGTCAGTTTGTCAACAGGTTTTTTATTTTATTTTTTACTTTAAAGTTGATTCAAAAGTAAAAAATAACGGAGAAGGAGGGATTTGAACCCTCGCGCCGCGTAAACGACCTATACCCTTAGCAGGGGCACCTCTTCGGCCTCTTGAGTACTTCTCCGGACTCCGAAATCATAATCTCTTATTCAATTGGAGTGCTGCTTTTTTCAAAGCGCATTAGTTATTATACTTAAGAACCTCTATATTGTCAATGGCTTTTTCTAATTAATTTTAATTATTTTCATATTTTTTTATCGTATCTGTAATGCGGCTGCGCACTTCCTCGGCAATCTCCGTAGATTTCATATCTTTGTACTCCTCATATGGGATTGGCTCCAGAAAATGCACTTGCACAGTCAATGGTTTTGCAGATCCTGTATCAAAGGATTTATATGAATCAATCAGCGCTACTGGCACAATAGGGCATTTTGCACGCATAGCGGCTTTAAAGCTGCCCCCCTTAAACTCATGAGGATTGTTTTTGTCTTTATTTCTTGTTCCTTCTGCAAAGATCAGATAATTTCTTCCATTTTTAACTTCTTTTGTCACATTGATGATCACTTGCATAGACTGTTTAATATCTTCTCTGTCGATCATAAATGCCTTCATGCATGTAAATACCTGCTTTAGAAAAGGTACCTGAAACACTTCTTTTTTGGCTACTACAGAAAAAGGCACAGGACAGCATTCCATAATCGCCAGTACATCATATAATCCCTGATGGTTGGGATAGAACATAAAACCATTTTCTTTCGGAATATTCTCAACTCCATAGCCCTGCACATTCAAATTACCACCTGTATTAGCCGCATGATCTATCTTTTTCAAAAGTGCATATCTTTGTTCTTCTGTATACTTATCCACATGCGAAGCGTACCAGCACAGCTTTATCCACAAATAGGGAATTCTATACAGATTTCTCAATACCATAACCATTATTCTTTTCATTTGAACCTCTTTTCATTTTATGAATCATTTTATACAAATCATCTTATATAAATCATTTGATATGATTCATTTGATATGATTCATTTGATATGATTCATTTTTCCGAATCATTCTAAAAGAGGCCGCCGCATGTTATCTTTTTGCGGCAGCCCTAATCTGCAGTTGCTTAAAGCTTCCCGGCAATGAGCTCCTCATATCCCGGATTCTTCATAATAAATGCATCATATTCCTTTGTATAATTCTTATAGGAATCTGTGGTCATAAATTTGGCATAATCTGCCGCTGCTTCCTTGCTCATATCTGTTGTGATCATGGACGGAGGAAGTACATAATACTTTCGTCCATCTTTCTGAACCATATAGGTGCTGATACAGGGATATTCCTGTTTATCCTTAAGAACCAGATTATAGATCACATACACATATACATAATCTTCTTTTTCCGCAAGCGTCTCACATTCTTTGATATTTACCTCGCTTGCCTCATGAACCTGAAAATACTTCAGGGTTGCAGTGATTTCTTTTTGAAGCACATCGTCCTCTTTGTCCTGCTGCACATAACAGCTTTTCACTTTCTTTTCACTGCCAGCCACATATTCTTTGATCAATGCCTCCACTACCCCTTCCGGTGACTTGTGATTCACGCCGCACCCGGTCATTGTCAGGATAAAAAGCATCGCAATACATGCAGCCGTAAGACGCAATCCCTTTTTCATGACTATTCTCATTCCTCTTCAGTACCTGAATCCGGTTGTACTTCTTTGGAAATCATTTCCTCTTCTGCACTTTCTCCCGGATCTTCTGCCAGTTTGTCTTCCGAAGCTTCTTCTTCCTTTTCCCGCACCTTTGCTACGCTCGCCACAGTAACGCCCTCTTTAAGATTGATCAGCTTCACTCCGGAAGTAATCCTTCCAAGAATTGAAATATCAGCGCACTGCAAGCGGATGATCACCCCTTCTGTTGTAATCATCATGATCTCATTTTCTTCATTCACAGCCTTTGCCCCGATCACATTGCCAGTCTTTTCGGTGATCTTGTAGCATTTCACGCCTTTGCCGCCTCTGTTCTGGCAGCTGAATTCAGAAATAGAGGTACGTTTACCCATACCATTTTCGGAAACAACCAGAAGATAATATCCCTGAGTATTCAGCTGCATGGAAACCACTTCATCTCCATCTGCAAGATTCATACCTCTCACGCCCATAGATACACGGCCTGTACTCCTTACATCAGATTCTTTAAAGCGGATACACATACCATCTTTTGTCACAAGGAAAATATTCTTCTTATTGTCTGTAGCTTTCACCTCAATCAATTCGTCATCATCTCTAAGTACAATTGCAGCAAGACCTGTCTTACGCACATTCACGTATTCAGTGATCGGCGTCTTCTTAACAAGCCCCTTTCTGGTAGCCATCATCAGATAATGACCTTCTTCAAACTTACTGATCGGTATTACTGCCGTGATTCGTTCTCCAGGCATCAGCTGTAAAAGATTTACGATTGCTGTGCCTCTCGCTGTGCGGCTGGCCTCCGGTATCTCATAGGCTTTCAATCTGTACACACGACCAGTATTGGTAAAGAACATCAGGTAATGATGGGTTGTGGTCATCAGAAGTTCTTCGATATAATCATCTTCCAATGTCTGCATGCCTTTAATGCCTCTGCCGCCTCTATTCTGGCTGCGGAAGTTATCTACGGTCATACGTTTAATATATCCAAGCTTTGTCATTGTGATCACTGTATTTTCTTTAGGGATCAGATCCTCTGTGGAAATATCATATACATCGTACCCAATAGCAGTCCTTCTCTCATCACCATATTTATCAGAAATCAGAAGGATCTCTTCACGTACAACACGGAGCAAAAGATTTCTGTCAGCAAGGATAGCCTGAAATCTTCGGATCTTTTCTTCCAGTTCCGCATACTCTGCCTCAAGTTTCTCTCTTTCCAAGCCTGTAAGAGCACGAAGACGCATATCAACAATAGCCTGAGCCTGCACATCGGTAAGTTCAAACCTGTCGATTAATTCCTGCTTTGCAATCTGAACGTTTCGTGCACCACGAATGATCCTGATCACTTCATCAATATTATCCAGGGCTTTTAAAAGACCTTCTAATATATGTGCACGTTCCTGTGCCTTATTCAGATCATACTTTGTCCTTCTGGTAACAACATCCTCCTGATGTGCCAGATAAGCCTCAAGAAGCTGTTTCAGATTCAGCACCTTAGGCTCAAGACTGCCACCTTTGGGCACTACGCAAAGCATGATCACGCCAAAAGTATCCTGCAGCTGTGTATGCTTATACAGCTGATTCAGCACAACATTGGCATTAGCATCTTTACGCAGATCAATACAGATCCTCATACCCTCCCGGCTGGAATGGTCATTCAAGTCTGTGATCCCATCAATCTTCTTATCTCTTACAAGCTCTGCGATTTTCTCCACCAGTCTTGCTTTATTTACCAGATACGGAAGCTCAGTAACAACGATCCTGGATTTGCCATTAGGCAGTGTCTCTATATTAGTCACTGCGCGAACACGGATTTTGCCGCGTCCTGTACGATATGCCTCCTCGATCCCTCTTTTGCCCAGAATGGTAGCTCCTGTAGGAAAATCCGGACCTTTTACGATCTCAAGAAGCTCTTCTATAGTCGTATCGCGCTGTTCTTCCACAATATTGTCAATAATTTTTACAACAGCACCAATAATCTCACGCAGATTATGAGGTGGAATATTGGTAGCCATACCAACTGCAATACCGGAAGTACCATTCACAAGAAGATTGGGAAATCTGGATGGAAGTACCACCGGCTCCCGCTCTGTCTCATCAAAGTTTGGCTGGAAATCAACGGTATCTTTATTAATGTCTGCAAGCATCTCCATGGAAATCTTGCTTAAACGAGCCTCTGTATATCGCATAGCCGCTGCACCGTCACCGTCCACAGAACCAAAATTACCATGGCCGTCTACAAGCGGATACCTGAAAGACCAGTCTTGGGCCATATTCACCAGTGCCCCATAAATAGAGCTGTCTCCATGGGGATGATATTTACCCATTGTATCACCAACGATACGTGCACACTTACGATGCGGCTTATCCGGACCGTTGTTCAGTTCGATCATAGAATACAGTACACGACGCTGTACTGGCTTCAATCCATCTCTTACATCCGGCAGTGCCCTTGAAGCAATAACACTCATAGCATACTCAATGTAAGATTCTTTCATAGTTTTTTCCAAATCCACTTCGTGGACTTTGTCAAAAATATTATCTTCCATAAATCATTTTCTCCCCTGCTGGAATCAGATATCCAGATTTTTTACAAACCTTGCATTCTCTTCGATAAATTCACGTCTTGGCTCTACCTTGTCACCCATCAAAGTGGTAAATACCAGATCAATCTCAGATGTGGCAGCCTCATCCATGGTCACTCGCAACAAGATCCTCTTCTCCGGATCCATAGTCGTCTCCCAAAGCTGTTCTGCGTCCATCTCACCAAGACCTTTGTATCTCTGGATCTTATTATTTCCATCACGGCCGATCTCTGTCAGAATATTGTTCAGCTCGTCATCATCATATGCATACCAGATCTTTTTATTTTTCTCGATTTTATAAAGCGGTGGCTGAGCCAGGTAAACATATCCCTGCTTGATCAGTTCCGGCATGAAGCGATACAGGAAAGTAAGGAGCAGTGTAGCAATATGTGCACCGTCCACATCCGCATCAGTCATAATGATGATCTTATGGTAACGAAGCTTTGATATATCAAAATCCTCGTGGATGCCTGTTCCAAAAGCAGTGATCATCGCCTTAATCTCTTTGTTTGCATAAATCTTATCCAGGCGGGCCTTTTCAACATTCAGGATCTTACCTCGAAGTGGCAGGATAGCCTGTGTGGCACGGTTTCTTGCAGTTTTTGCAGAACCACCGGCGGAATCTCCCTCTACAATATAAATCTCACAATTCTTAGGGTCTTTATCTGAACAGTCTGCCAGCTTGCCTGGCAGGGACATGCTGTCAAGTGCGGACTTACGTCTGGTAAGATCCCTTGCCTTTCTTGCAGCTTCCCTTGCACGCTGTGCCAGCACAGACTTCTCTATAGTTGTCTTTGCCACAGAAGGATTCTGCTCCAGGAAAATCTCCAGCTGCTTGCTTACAACACTGTCTACAGCGCCTCTGGCTTCACTGTTACCCAGCTTCTGCTTGGTCTGTCCCTCGAACTGAGGATCCTCGATCTTAACACTGACAATAGCAGTAAGTCCCTCACGGATATCATCTCCGCTTAAATTAGGCTCACTGTCTTTCAGAAGCTTATTCTTTCTTGCATAATCGTTAAAAGTCTTTGTAAGGGCATTTCTGAAGCCTACGATATGCGTACCGCCTTCAGGAGTATTAATGTTATTTACAAAGCCATAGCTGTTCTCTGTATAGGAATCATTATGCTGCATAGCAACTTCCACGTATACACCGTCTTTGTTTCCCTCACAGTAAATGATCTCCGGATACAGAGCTTCTTTGCTTTTATTCAGATAAGTTACAAATTCACGGATACCGCCTTCGTAGTGGAAGATCTTTTCTCTTTCCATGCCTTCCCGGTTATCCTTCAGAACGATCTTCAGTCCTTTTGTAAGGAAAGCCATCTCCCGAAGTCGCTGTTTCAATATATCGTAATCATAAACGGTTTCTTCAAAGATCTCTTTATCCGGCAGGAATGTGACCGTAGTTCCATGACGGTCTTCTTCACAGTCTCCTGTCACTTTTAAAGAATACATGGTCTTGCCCCGCTCGTATCTTTGCTGATAAATCTTACCTTCATGGTAAATAGATACTTCCAGCCATTCTGACAATGCATTGACTACAGATGCTCCAACTCCATGAAGACCTCCGGATACCTTGTATCCTCCACCGCCAAATTTACCTCCTGCATGAAGAACTGTAAATACTACTTCTACTGCCGGGAGTCCTGCTTTATGATTGATCCCTACAGGAATGCCTCGTCCATTATCTGTTACTGTAATGGAATTGTCAGGATTGATTGTCACATTGATTTCTGTACACACACCTGCCAGCGCTTCATCCACTGAGTTGTCTACGATCTCATATACCAGGTGATGAAGTCCTCTGCTGGAGGTACTTCCGATATACATTCCGGGTCTTTTGCGTACTGCTTCCAGTCCTTCCAGTATCTGGATCTGGTCCGCTCCGTATTCCGTATTCTCTACGCCCATGTTGTTCCTCCCGTTTTCTATAATAAAGGCCCTCTCAGGCCTGAGCTGTTTTTAAGCCCAATAACTCGAATTTATTATAACACAAAAACAAAGGGCGTGCCATGAAAATCGCAAAATTTCGCCGACCGGATACAACAAAACAGGTTCCGGACCTTATCACTCATTCACGATAAAGCCCGGAACCTGTTTTATTTTACATATTTTTAAAACTGAAATTTACTGTTCTATTTTTTCGTTTGCTATTTTATTTCTTTACCACTTTCTTACGTTTTCCCACACGTACCTTCAAGGTAGCTTTCTTACCGCTGGTGGTTCTGGCAGTGATGGTTGCCCTTCCATTGGCCTTCAACCTTACTACGCCCTTGGAAGAAACAGCTGCAACTCTGGTATTGGAGCTCCTCCAGGTTATCCTGTCTGTAGAATTGCCTGGCGTTAATCTGCCCTTTACTGTAAAACGGTATCCCTTATATGCAGTAATGCTTTTCAGATTCAGCCGGATTCGCTTTGCCGAGATCTCCCTTACCGTCACAGTACAAGAAGCCTTTTTCCCATTGGAAAGAGTTGCCGTTATAACAGCCTTCCCTTTTCTTTTTGCTGTTACTTTTCCGGTCTTGCTTACAATCGCCACCTTGGTATTGGAACTTCTCCACGTTGGAGTTTCATTGGCCCTTGCCGGTGTTGTAGTCGCTTTCAGAACTGCTTTTTTTCCTTTCAGAAGACTCAGTGTTTTTCTGTTCAGGCGAATGGTTTTCCCTGCAACAACCAGCTTGCCTTTTACTGCTACATTCACAGATCCGGACAATCCGGCGCCACTGACAGTGATCACTGTCTTTCCTTCCGCTACAGCAGTAACATTTCCTTCACTGTCCACCTTTGCCACAGACGGATTGCTGCTGGTCCATGTGAAAGAATCCGGATCCGGTCTGGAATATACCCAGTCCCACCCTGGATTTTCGATCCGTGCACACAGAATCCTTTTCTGTCCCTGAGACATATTGGCAGTGCCCCGGTCTTCCCACTCTAAATAAAAGCTTTTCTGGTAATTTTGTGGATCTATTGGAATTGCTACCCTTACCTTCTTATCTGCCGGTTTTGAAAAAGCAGCCGTTTCTTCTGTGCCAAACATCTGAACCCAAAATTTTGTACCGCCCTGTTCAAAGCAGCCAATACCGATGGTTTTATATCCGGATGACATAATATTGGCTCTGTGTCCGGCGGAATTCATCCACTGATTCATAGCTCCGGTAGCAGATGTACTTCCTGCAGCAATATTTTCTCCGCTTGCCTTTGCATTGGCTGTAAAACAATCCTGTCCTGTTGGTCTTGTATGTGAAAAATCAAGACATGTTTCTACAGCACGGAGCATGGCTGATTCCAAAAGGCTTTCATCCATGGCAAGAGGTGCCAGACCTTCTTTGCCACGTTCCTGATTTACAATATCCAACACCCGATATGCATCATCGTAATGGTAATTTCCTGAATAATATAAGGTTTCCACCGTCAGGTAAGACCCATCTTCCATCTGTGTAAGGTGAGAAGGATAATCCACATTCAGATTGGTACATCCGCTAAACGCTCCTGCTTCAATCTTTTTCACAGTAGATGGAACCTTAAGGTATGTAAGAGATTTACATCCCCAGAAATCTGCTACATCAATATTTTCCAGTCCTTCTGGAAGATTTACAGAAGTAAGGGCTGTACAATTAAAAAAGATTCTTGTGCCAAATTCCTTAATATTACTTCCAAGAGTTACTGTAGTAAGACTTGTGCACTGCTCAAAAGTTCTGTATGGAAGAACAGCTACCCCATTTCCCACATAAGCTGTCACAAGGCTTCTGCACTCTTGCGCAATGCCGTATCCAATGGTTGTCACAGTATTCGGAATTGTAAGAGATGTAAGGCCTGATCTGGCAAATGCCCAGTCTCCAATGGTTGTCACAGTAGCTGGAATAGATACCTGCTGCAAGGCTGTATTTTTGATAAAAGCCGAACCTCCTACCGTTACAACTCCATTTGGAATCGCATAGGAAGTATCTCTTTTCCCAGTTGGATAATCCAGTAATGTGCTTCCATCCTTTGTAAAAAGAACACCATTTTCTGCTTTAAAGGACGGATTCTGACTGTCTGCTGTATACTGGCTGATACTGGATCCGAAAAATGCCAGCGGATCATACGTAGTCAGGGATGCTGGAAAATGAAAAGCAGTAATCGACGTCTGCTGAAAAGCATACTCTCCTACTTCACGAACCTGTGATCCCATATTCAATGTTGCCAGATTGATGCAGTCTGCAAAAGCTGCTGTACCGATCACCTGAAGAGACTGTGGCAGTGTTACTGAATGAAGATTATATGCATTGTAAAAAGCTGCTTCACCAATGGATACAAGCCCCTCAGGCAAAGATATCTCACACAGGGAGCCACATTCTATAAAGCTGTAATCGCCTACACGAGTAATCCCCGGGGAGATAATAATCGTACTGATCTGTCCTACATCATCTTTCCAGGGGGCACTCTTTGAATCTGCAAAATCCTTCATTGCTCCAGAGCCACTGACTGTGAATACTCCATTTACAAGTGTGGCGGTAATGCCATTTCCTGCATCATAGCTTTTGGTGCCTTCGTTCTCACCGGAAGAAAACAGATCTGTATCCGCATCCTCCTCCACATCTTCAAAAACTACATCTCCCTCCTGGGAATCTTCCCCGGAAACATCGTAACCCTCCTCTGCGTCAGTAACTTCATCCTGATTCTCAACATCCTCAACAGATGTTTGGTCTTCCCCTGTTACAGGTGTGGCAGAAGAATCTCCTTCTGGCTCGCTCTCATCCGCTTCACTGCTGCCTGCTTCACTCTCAGCAGTTTCGCTGTCAGTTGTCTCGCTTGCAGTGAATTCACTGCCGGCCACTTCCTCAGCCTGGCAGATCGCAGCCGGCTGCACTGCCAGCATAAAACTTAAAATACCTGCTAAAAACTTCTTCTTCATGGTTTCCCTTCTTTTCTTCATGTGTATTTGTGACAGCCCGGGTATCAAATCCGTCTGCTTTAATTCCCTTTATTATACTACTAATGTTCCGTCGATTCTACCCAAAAGATAGGATAATCAACTTCTCCAAATTGACAGATAAATGACAGAAACAAAAAACGGTTGCCTTGATCCCGCAAATCCTGTTTGCGAAATCCGACAACCGTTTTCAGTTTCAAACCTTATGTTTTATCTGTTTATTTTTTTAATTTGTTTCTTATTTTCCCGGAATTCCTCTGAATACATTGATGTCAAAATCCATTGCTGCTTCGCTTTCCCTGCATGTATCCAGTATAACGTTATCAGAAGACGCTGCATCTACGCGCACAGCATCCACAGAAAGTCTTACCAGTTCATTCATGCTAAGCAAAGCCCCAACCTGTGCATCGAAGCAGGAAGAATCCCCTTCTTTTTCTTTTTTGTCTGCTTGTGTAGTCGCTACAATATGATTGCAGGCAACGTAATTTTCTGTTCCGGAAACCAGGCGGATCACCACAGGCTTTATCCCTGCCGGTTTTAAATATTGCATTTCTATGGTTTCAGAAATATGATTGCTGATCACAGAGTTGCAGCTTCCCTCTATATGAATAAGGCCATAATCATCATTCAGCCCATTATCATATCCCTGCATAGGCGGCCACGGCTCATGATCCCTCAGGAAATGATTAGAAGATACCAGATTTTCCCTGCAATCTTCAAAAATCAGCATGCCAGGATAAAAAGAGTGAAACCTGTTGGCTGTTACAGAGGATCTAAGCACACCTCTAAAATGAACAATGCTTCTGCCCCTGGGGAAAATATTGTTGGAAGCAACCAATAAGCCTCCGAAATTTTCTGCATAAATTGAATGACCTCTGTATCCTGCACCCATAAGATTGTCTGTGATCTTAGATGCCTGTCCAGCACCCCGAAGTTCCACACAATTTCCACATTCTGCGATAAAATTATCATGTACAGACAGTGCATCTGAATTGTAAAGAGTCACGCCATGCTCCAGATATATGATTCCCATACCTGTGATTCTAAATGAATCCTGTGCACTGGCAACATAAATCCCGGTCTTTCCATTTACATATGTATTCTCAGGATCTCCATTCCCATCATCTACAAAATGAAGCCCATCTATGCAGAAATTTTCAAATTCCACAGAACTGATTCTTGGATCTCCTTCACGCTCTACTAAAAATGCCGCTCCTGACCTTTCGTCGTTTTTCTCAGGCTTCAAATCCACCAGGATCCTGCTGCCTCCAGGCCAAATATCATGAAGATCTTTCCACTGTTCCTGTGGTACATTATACCGGATACTGGACGACACAAATCCATGTCCGGAGCCTTGGATCTTCAGATAACTGATATCAATCTTTACCTGAGTTTTCAGGTGATAATCCCCAGAAGGAATATAAATAACCGCACCTGGTTTTCCCTCATCATTCACATCCGTTTCCTGTTGTCTGCTTTTAATATCTGCAAGGATGCTGTTGATCACTTCTCCAATATCCGTATACGGATTACCAACATGCCAGTCTGTCACATCATAGTAATTTTTACCAGCCATTTTTATCCCTCCGGTCACTCTTTCCTGAAACAGTCTTTTAATTTATATGATTCATAATTTCTGATCACTGCTTTTCCGCCATGAGCTGAAATACTCAACTGATTCTGCTGATCACCTGCAAAAATATTGTTTGAATGATTATTCCGATACTGATCTGTAAAAATTTCCAGAGAACTTTGATCAGAAAAAATATGAACATCCAGTTCGCTTTTATCATTAACCAACAGCACACTTCTGGATACACCTGTGCTCCATCCATCAGAATTCTGCCTGTCCACAGACAATTCTCCATTTTTCAAATCAAAGATACAGCAGGTTTCTTTTCCGTCACCGCATCTAAATTTCATTTCTATACTGTCTGCGTCTGTTTTCTTAAGATCAAACACAAATTTCATCTCAAAGCTGATCCCGTCTCCTGCTTTTAACTGCTTCGGATCTTCTGTTATCAGCATTTCTTCCTGACAGAACCCGTCTTCACGGATATTTTTCATTTCCTCTATTGGAACAAACTGCAATGTACCATCATTACCAAGTTTTACTTCCCGAATCAGATTAAAGAAACCACACCATCCCTCCTGATAGGTAGGTCCCCAATCCTTAAAAAGCGGCATCCATTCCCATTCATTTGCCCAGGAAATGACCAGCCGTCTTCCATCTGGTGTTACAATGGACTGTGGTGCATAATAGTCAAACCCCCAATCCATTTCCCCACTTACATGAGAATCAAACCTGCCGGTTTCATAATCAAAATCCCCTACCAGATATGCAGAGGTATGATCCCCTGATCCCATCGGTGAAAATGTGAGAACGTACTTGTCTCCTAATGGATAGAAATCCGGACATTCCCACATAAATCCCCATTCTCCACGGCTTTCTGACAGTACATTTAAGTAATTCCAGTGATAAAGATCTTCAGATTCAAAAATCAGAGCCAGTCCTCTGTGATTGCGGCTTCCTCCGATCACCATATAATATTTTTCTTCATGCTTCCATACCTTTGGATCCCGAAATGAGTCCGGTTCGATTCCCTCCGGAACAGTGATCAGTGGATTTCCGGTATATTTTTCAAAATGAATACCATCCTCACTTATGGCAAGACACTGGGTCTGCACATTTCCATGTCCATGATTAGCTGTTCCAGTATAAAACAGATACATTTTCCCATCATGTTCAATGGCACTTCCGGAAAAGCATCCGCCCTTTTGAAAATCATCATATACCTCACTTGGTGCCAGTGCCAGAGGAAGGTATTCCCAGTGAAGAAGATCCTTGCTGACAGCATGTCCCCAGTGCATACTGTCCCAGAAACCGCTATATGGATTTGTCTGATAAAAAACGTGATACTGCCCTTTAAAATAAATCAGTCCATTTGGATCATTCATCCATCCACATTGAGGCATTAAATGGTAATGCTGACGCATTTTTCCATTTTCCACATACTTCTTTTTATCATCTATTTCTTTTTGTGCTTTTGCAATTTTTTCGTTCATTAATAATTTAGTCACTATTTTCTCCATGTCATTACCCTTTTACAGCTCCGGCAGTCATTCCCTGAACAATGTATCTTTGCGCAAACATGGACAAAATCATTACCGGAAAACTGAACAGGAAAGCACCGGCACACATTGGTCCAAGATCCTGATTATATGCAGATAGGAAACCTGCAAGTCCTACGGTAAATGTTTTGGCATTCATGCTTGTCAGAAGCAATGAAAGCAGGAAATCATTCCATGCCAGAAACAATGTAAATATAAATGCAGTTGCAAGTCCAGGCGTACAGATTGGCAAAATAATCCTTCGGAAAGTCTGAAGACTGGTTGCACCATCCACGTATGCCGCTTCATCCAGAGTTGATGGTATTCCTTCGTAAAAGCTAAGCATGGTCCACATAACAAAAGGCATGTTGACAGCTGCATAGACAATAATCAGTGCAATCTTGGTATCATAAAGTCCCAGGTTACAGATGATTTCATAAATTGGAACTGCAATACTGGAAGTTGGAATCATTTTCAGACACAAGATCAGAACTACCAGCCATACAGACAACTTTGCTCCTGATCTTTGAATGGCATATGCAGCCAAAGATCCCAAAATTACCGCGATCAGTGTACTGCCTACAGCTGTAGTCAGACTGTTGATCAAATATTTCGCTGCATCCATTCTGGAAAAAAGTTGTGAAAAACTCTCTGTTGAAAATACTTTAGGCAGAAAGGACGGTGGAACTGCAACCACTTCTGATCCCGGTTTAAATGAGCAGCAGATTACATAAATATATGGAATCAACCAGAATAGTGTAACAATTATTGAAATAACAATTGCTATTTTCAGTTTGATACTCTTACCTTTTTTCATTTTCTTCTCCTTATTGAAATCCTTAATAATTACTGTTTAATACCTTCTCAACAGTTTTTATTTTTTCTTTGGATTCCATAAACTCTGCATGAATATTAAAGTGAATACCACAAGAACTATGATAAAGATAACAGCCATCGCACTGGCATATCCTGTGTTATTGTATTTTACAAGGGTCTTATAAATAACAATACTGATCGTCTCAGAGGAACTGTTGGGGCCGCCTTCTGTCATTGCCCAGATAATATCAAATGTCTTTGCTGCATCAATGATACGCACAGATAATGCAGTGAGCAGAACCGGCTTGATTCCCGGCACTTTAATGTAAAAAATCTCCTGCAGCTTATTGGCTCCATCCATTCTTGCCGCTTCGACCATGCTGCCATCCAAACCTTGAAGCCCAGCCAGAATCATCAGCATCATAAATGGTGTGGTCAGCCATATATCTGCGATGCAACATGCGATCAAAGACCATCTGGAATCCGCCAGCCACAGAATATCACTGGCGTTGGATAGGATTCCCATTCTCATCAACATCTCATTGACAATACCGAAATTTGAACTCATCATCAGTTTCCAGATAAGACCTGCAACCAATGGTGCAATCATAAGCGGAGTCATCATAAAAGACCGAACGATCTTGCTTCCTTTATAGTTGAGTTCAAACAGTAATGCAAAAATAAATCCAAGAATTGTTTCCACAGATACCGCTATCAGAATATAGACCAGTGTATTTTTCAACTGCTTCATAAATCCACCGGCAGTAAATGCTTTAATATAATTATCAAGTCCTATAAATGCCCGGTCCCCTGTGATGCCAACCTTAAAAAAGCTGTCAAATACCATTTTCATGATCGGATATATCAAAAAAGCACCCATGAAAATCGCACCCGGAAGAAAGAACAGCAATAATGTTTTCTTTGATATCAGTCTCATACTATTTCCCGCTTTCTCAAAACCAAGGGTGATTCAACTCTTTTTTTGTCAAACCACCCTTGGATCAATTATACACTCAATATGATCTATATGATCTTACTTGCCGATTGCTTCGATCTCATCTTTTGCAGCTGCAAGAGTTTCTTCCACATCAGCACCGCCCAGGCAGGATTCTACAACACCTACCAAAACTTCTTCTACCTGTGACCATGTTGTAACCATTGGTCTTGGCTGAGTCTGTGCTGCACCCAGTGTATCCAGAACTGCCTGTGTGTGCTCATTTCCAGCCTCTTTGGCAGATTCTTCGTATACAGAAGTACGTCCTGCGATCTTAAGTGTTTCATTCATGTAATCAGCATTATGATCATACATATACTCTACATATTTCAGTGCCATGTCTTTGTTTTCAGAGTTCTTCATCACGCTCTCATACCAAGGACCTGTTGTTGCTCCAATGCCTGCACTTCCACCAATCATCGGTGCACATCCAACCTTATCAGCTCCAAGTGCTGCTACTGCTGCCGGATACTGATGGCTCCAGTTCAGCTGCATGGCAACCTTGCCGTTTGTAAATAACTCCTGAGATTCTGTTGCTGCTGTAGCAAGAGAATCTGTAGGTGAATAATCTGCATTTGCCATTTCAACCATGAAGTTCAATGCATCTACGTATGCCTGGTCAGTAATATTTACATTTCCGTCTTTATCATATACAAGTCCTTCTGCACCGGCCTGGCATGCAAAATCAAGGAATGAACAAACTGCATCAGTACCACTTCCAAATACGGTTGTTCCATACATGTCATCTGTTTTCAACTCTTCTGCAAGTGCTTTATATTCATCCCAGGTCTTCGGCACTTTATCCTCCGGAATCAGATCTTTTCTGTAGATAAGGATCTTTGAATTCACCCACATTGGATATCCGAGAAGGTTGCCATCAATAGTTCCGCTCTCTTCCAGTGTTGGAAGAAAATCACTTGTATCAGCTCCTGTGATCGGTTCGATTGCATCCGCAAATGCTGCCAGCCATACAAAGTCCATACATGCAACATCGTGTGCAGCCTGGCCTGCCTTGATTTCTGTAGAAAGCTTATCGTACATACCTGTATAAGCAACTGCGTCAATCACAACCTTGCATCCTGTCTCTTTTTCAAAATCCGCAGCCGTATTGTTGGCCAGTGCTTCTGCCGGTGAACCACTTTCAACAAGAACAGTTATGCTGCCCCCATTTCCCTTATCCTCTGCAAAACATGGTACAACCATTCCAGCCATCATACTTCCAGTTAATGTTGCAGCAAGTAATGAATTAATAATTCTTTTTTTCATCTTTTTTCTCCTTACGTTTTCAACCTGTGATATTGGTGGTTATTAATATCATTTTGTTTAGTCATTTAGAATGCGTTTTGTTTACGTATCACCTGAACCGTTTAGATATTCTCCGGAGTTATCTAAATTTACGGGTTAAAAATTGGAAAACCTTTTTTTGTGTGGAACGCGTTCCACATCTATTAAAAAATTTCTGTTTTCCAATTCCTTTAAATTTATTATACTTTTTTTATTATTTTTGTCAATACACTTGTGATTTTTTTTCATTTTTCGTTCATTCTATCTAATTTCAGGTGTTTATTTTGCACAAAACAGACTGTTTTTTGTGCAAAACTTTCAATTTTCTAAACTGTTGTGCCCCCTTTCCGGAATGTGGGTTTTAAAATAATCTGACGGTTTTTGATTTTTGCCCCACTGATCAGCTCACACATACACTGAACAGATGCTTCAGCCATTTTGTCAATGGGCTGGACAATCGTACTGATCTTAGGCTCAACGATCTCTGTAATATAGGTTCCATCATATGACACAATCTTTACATCCTGAGGAATATTCTTATGCTGCCTGATCAGACCATTCATGCATTCAATAGCCAGCCGGTCTACTCCAAATACACCATCAAATTCAATCCCTTTTTCAAATATTTCTTCCACTACCTGATGATAATACTCAATATCAAGTCGGCGCCAGTCCAAATTATAGCAATAAGTTTCCACCCCACGTTCATCCATGATCTTCTGAAATTCTGTGTGACGGTCATGGTACAGGGACTTTTTCTCAGCAGTACTTCTGAAATGAAGGATTTTCCTGCATCCATTGGCAAGCAGAACTTCTGCTGCCAGCCTTCCACCTTCTTTATGATCTACTGTTACAACAGGGATATGTTCTCCAAGATAACGGTCAAGGGCAACGACAGGCTTCTGGATTCTGGAATATTCACTTTCATCCAAAGAAGACATGCCTGCGATCACCCCATCCACAATATGTCTGTTCAAAAGATCCAGATATTCAGCTTCTGACTTCACATCCTTCATGGTGCTGCAAAGCATGATTTTAAATCCGGCTCTGCGCAGTTCTCCCTCTACGCAGTCAATAAACTGGGCAAAAAAAGGATTCAGCACATTCGGAACCAGTACGGCAATGATACCGCTTTTTTTATAGTAAAGATTTCTGGCAAGCTCATTGGGTGTATAATTCAGTTCTTTCATTGCAGATTCTATCTTCGCTCTTGTATCAATGGAAACATATCCACTTTCATTGATCATTCTAGATACAGTTCCAACTCCAACTCCCGCCAGTTTTGCAACGTCCTTTATTCCTGCCATACTTTCACCTTCTTTCCCCATTTATTATTTCTTATTAGGCGTTTGCGAAACGCCACAACACCGCATAAATACGGCATTTTTTGTTACCTAAAAACAAATAACTCCTCACTGGACATGGTATAATAGAGTTGACTAAAAACCATAAACCTACATCCAAGAAAGGAGTTATTCTGATACTTATGATACCATATAAACAGCTTTCTTTGGCAGATTTTTTTTCAGATTGCCATGAAAAATTTGAAAATGACAAACCTGCTTTTCTTTCTCTATTAGAAACACATATCGATATTGATGAGTTAATTCCGATTTCTTTTAGAAATCATTTCTATGCATCGACAGGCAGAACCCGTAAATACCCTTTGCAAGCTTTTCTGTGGGCTTTGATTATTCAGCGTATTTTTTCTATCCCTACGGATCAGCTTCTCCTGACTTTTCTCGCTTACTCAAAATCACTTCGGGAATTCTGCGGTTTTATTAAAGTCCCTGACGCTTCCAAAATCACCCGATTCAAACAGGATTTTTTAGATGACCTCCAGCTTGTTTTCGTTAACCTTGTTGATGTTACCGAACCTATCTGTCAGGCGATTGACTCTGCAAAAGCGGATATGACCATCTTTGATTCTTCCGGCATCGAAGCATTTGTTACCGAAAATAATCCCAAGTATGCTAACAGGATCATCAAGCAGCTTAAGGCATATGCGAAAGCTCAGGGCTTTGATAAATCCTATGATCCTTATAAAGCTGCCTATGGTTCCATGCCTTCTCATGCTTCTGCTAATCCTGAGATTAAGCAGCTCTATATCAATGGGCATTTTTGCTATGTCTTCAAGTTCGGTATTGTCACCAACGGACTGGGCATCATCCGCCACATATCTTTTTATAACAAAAACTTTATGGCTTCACATCCTGATATCGTTGTCGAAAAGAAATCCGATTCCCCTGACGAAGATAAATGTGTTCATGATTCAAAGCTTTTAATCCCGACACTGAAGGACTTCTTTTCCAAGCATCCTTTGATTAATCCAAAAACCTTCCTGGGTGATGCTGCTTTCGATACCGCACAGCTCTATAAGAGCCTTCTTACCGGTGACACTTTTGGTAATGACAAACATTTCTCGAAAGCTTATATTCCGCTGAATGCAAGATCCGGACTTGAAAATCTGGATTATTCCATCAATGAAGATGGTATTCCGTGTTGTCCCCATAATCCTTCTTTACAAATGAAATACGAAGGCACTTCCAAACTTCGCAGTGGAGTAACAAGATATAAATTTGTCTGTCCAAAAATGAAATGGATTTATGATAAATCAACTCAAAAAGCCCATCGTCATTGTTTCTGTGACAACCCTTGTACCTCTTCTAAATGTGGGCGGATGGTCTACATCTACCCAGAAAAGAATCTTCGTGCTTATCCCGGAACGATCCGCGGCACCGAAGAATGGGATGATACCTATAAAATCAGAACTGTTGTCGAAAGGGATATCAACCACATCAAAGACAATCTCTGTCTTGCAGGACGCCGAACCCAAAATGAGAAGACTCTGCATGCTGATCTGATTCTTGCCGGTATCACCCAACTTATTACTGTTGTTCTCGCAGATAAGATCAATCACCACGAATATATTCGAAGCTTAAAGCCTCTCATAGCATAGGACTTACCAACTTAATAAGCCCTATGGCTTATTTAAGTGGGCCTAAAATATTTCGTCATTTAACGTTTCTGCATTTATCATCTCCATTTATTGTGGATAACTGCTCTCATATTTCAAATTTGAGTTTCGCAATTACCTA
>NZ_JAOQJL010000055.1:0-15516 GCF_025566965.1 Blautia ammoniilytica
ACTATCAGGTATTTGTAGGGATGCTGGAAATCAATATTAATTCAGCCGAAGTGCTGTACAAACAGAAGGAGGAAATAATCAATGAGTAAGGTGGAGTATATGCCGGTAGATTGTCTGCAGGTGCCAAAGATGCTGTTCCAGGTGGAAAAATTCAAAAATCTGTCAAATACAGCAAAAATTTTATACAGCTTATTTCTGGATCGTTTGAAATTTGCGGTGCAGAATGGCTGGGTAGATCATAACGGAGATCTGTTTGTTATCTATCCAAAAAGCGAAATGAAGAAAGACCTGAATACGACTCGATATGGCGTAGATCAGGCAGTACAGGAACTTGTTAAGATTGGAAAGCTGGTGCGTATTGTTCAAAACAATGGAAAGGCGAACCACTTTTATATCAATGATATTTATGAAAATGAGATGGAGGAAGAATCAATGATGACATTAGACAGAATTATGGCAAATATGCCGATGGAAGAAAGAGAAATTATCATGGACAAGATGGTGGCAGCATCCAGAGATATTCTGGGAACAATTGCAGATATGGGATATCTGGATGAATATGAGACACCACTGACTCCTATGGAAGAGCGAGGCTATTACGATGAAGAAGGTAATCTTGATATTGATGCCGTAGAAGCCGATGGCTATGAGTTTGGTATGGATCTGGCATTTGGCGTGTTATCTGTTTGTGAAGGAAAGCCTGAACATGTGCTGGAAATTCAGAAATATGTAAATGAACAGTATGAGTGCTGTTCTAATAAGAAGTTTATGAAAGTTCTGGAAACAATCGCACGAATGAATGGAAACGAGGAGGTTTATATCGAGGATATGTATGCCTGCAATAAAGAAGCAAGGAATTATTATCTGAGCGAGTTAATGATGTGCTTCAACTTTGTGTTTAATGAGATGTGTCATGGAACAGGCAGTGCAGCAGGGTGTGATTTTAATAGTGAGGAAGAATAGGAAATAAGCTATGGCAGATTTTGAATATTTCAGAGCAGAAGAATCTGACCAGTTTTCTTTTTTTCGGATCCCCAAAGCTCTGTTCACAGAAAAAGAGTTTGCAAGCCTGTCCACAGACGCAAAGCTCCTTTATGGAATTCTGCTTGATCGAATCAGCCTATCCAAGAAAAATGGATGGATTGACAATGATGGTTATGTCTATATCATTTATACGATCGCAGAATTGCAGGAACTGTTGCGAATGTCGCATACGACAGTGACAAAGCTTCTTTATGAGCTTGACAGTGTGCATGGGATTGGATTGATCGAACGGTATCGGCAGGGGAATAATCGTCCTTCTGTCATATACGTGAAAAATTTTGTGAAACGGAGCAGAGGAAAGCCAGTAAGATACTTTGCTTCTGGAACGCCAGAAACTGGAAATCCAGACTGCAAGGAATTGGAAATCCGGATTGCAAGAAACTGGAAGTCCGGAACGCAAAAAAATAGAAGTCCGGACTGCAAGAATCTGGATGGAAGTAATACTAAGATAAATAAGACTGAAAAGAATCATACTGATAAGAGTAAGGGCAATACTCCCGCTTTGGAAGAAAAATTCAGTCAGTATGGTAGATTTAAAAATGTTGTTCTGTCGGAAGCTGAACTGCAGGAGCTGATGACGCTATTTCCATGGGATTACCAGAAACGGATTGATCATCTTTCTGTTTATATGAAATCCAGTGGAAAAGAATATCAGAACCATTTTGCAACAATCTGTCTTTGGGCAGAAAGGGATGGAACCAGGATAGGAATGGATAAATATGAATTTCAGGAAGGAGAAAGCCTGTGATGGAAAATAAAGTAACAGCAGATTATGTGGACGAAGAGGGATGTCTTCATTGTGGCATCTGTGGAAAAAGAAAACAGATGAAAGTCAGTCTGATGGGATTTGAGCATGTAGTGTCTTGTTTGTGCGAATGCGAGGTGAAAGCCAGACAGGAACTGGATGAAAAGATGCAGCGGGAAGAAGCACAGCGACTGCTTTATCAGAGAAAATCCGTCGGACTTCGGGAAAGAAGATTCTGGGAATGGAAATTTGAAAATGACAACGGAAGCAACCAGAAGATACTAATTGCCAGGCAGTATGTAGAAAACTGGACAGATATGAAGAGAAAAAATGTAGGATTGCTTTTGATGGGACCAGTTGGAACCGGGAAAAGTTTCTTTGCAGGCTGTATTGCAAATGCACTTTTGGAACAGGGAGAACGTGTCATGATGACAAATTTTTCCAGGATCCTAAATGAAATGACCAGCTATCAGGCAGATAAGAACCAGATTATACAAAATCTTGTGGATTATCCGTTGCTGATTATTGATGACTTGGGAATAGAACGAAATTCCGAGTTTGCTTTGGAGCAGGTCTATAATGTGATAGACAGCCGCTATTGTAAAATGCTTCCGCTGATCGTAACAACGAATCTGGGACTGAATGAAATGAAATCCACAGATTTAGATACTGCCCATCAGCGTATTTATAGCAGAATACTTGAAATGTGTGTTCCCATCTATTGTGGTGGAGAAGATAAGAGAAAAGAAGAAGGGACAGAAAAACTCGTACAGGTACAGAGCCTGATTACCGGTTAATCTGTCCTTTTTTATTGAAAGGGGGTGATTGCCATGATTACAGATCTGGACAGCAGTTAAATCGCTGAAAGGAGGGAAAAGTCATGCAGGAAGAGGTAACTCAGAAAACGGTCACGTTCTGTATTCGGACTACCAAAATCACAGCAGACCTGTTGAGAAAGGTTCTTGCTGCGTATCTGCGGCATCATAAGCAGAAATCGGTAGAGAAGAAAGCACAGAAAAATCAGCCGAAACAGGGAAAGGTCACGGTAAAAGAGCTGGCAAAGCAGAATGCCGGGATGGTCAATATCGAGATCACGAACAAAAATATCAAGTCCTTTGAACGCTATGCCAGAAAATATGGAATTAACTATGCTCTGAAAAAGGACAAGAGCAAAGAGCCGCCAGTTTATCTGGTATTTTTCAAAGGACGTGATCAGGATGCCCTCAATGCTGCTTTCCGTGAGTTTTCCCAGAAACAGATTCAAAAAGCGAATAAACCTTCGATTCACAAGCGTCTGGCAGCTTACCGGGCAATGATGCCAAAGAAGACGAAGGACAAAGTAAAGAACCGGCATCAGGAGCAGAGTCGATGAAGAAACAGATCGGCAAACCTCTGATGCAGAAGTGGAAGAATAAGATCGGGGTCAGGCTGTCCGCCC
Organism: Blautia ammoniilytica; assembly: GCF_025566965.1. NCBI lineage: Bacteria > Bacillati > Bacillota > Clostridia > Lachnospirales > Lachnospiraceae > Blautia > Blautia ammoniilytica. Next base: position 3,228 of record NZ_JAOQJL010000055.1, read on the forward strand.
TGGATAAAAAGAAACTGGTTCTTACCAATCTCCCATATGCTCTGGCTGCGTTCTATGCAGACCGGGCATTTTTTCTTTACCGGAATAGTCCGGGAGAAGATATGGGGAACAAACTCTTATATGCTATGGAACACGCAGATCGGATTTTTGCTGGTTTTGTGTTAAGCAATAACTGGAAAGATCTGCTGGCAGGGATTACGGTTGCAGTCGTTTTGAAAGTGCTGGTTTGGCAGAAACAGTCAGATGCAAAGAAACTCCGAAAAGGAATCGAGTATGGTTCAGCCAGATGGGGAAACGCTGAGGATATCAAACCTTATATGTCGGAAAATCCGTGGATGAACATTCCATTGACAGCAACAGAAGCACTGACGATGGAGAGCAGACCGAAGCAACCGAAATATGCAAGAAATAAAAATATTGTAGTTATCGGCGGCAGTGGTTCCGGTAAGACACGTTTTTTCGTAAAACCATCGGTCATGCAGATGAACTGTTCCATGGTCATTACAGATCCCAAAGGCACTCTGATCGAGGAGTGCGGGAAGATGTTAGCAAAGGGACCGCCGAAGAGGGATAAAGATGGAAATGTCATCAAAGATAAATCCGGGAAAGTGGTATATGAGCCTTATGTGATTAAGGTTTTGAATACGATCAACTTTTCTAAGTCTCTTCATTACAATCCATTTGCTTATATACGGTCTGAAAAAGATATCCTGAAACTGGTGACGACAATTATTGCAAACACCAAAGGGGAGGGAGAAAAATCTTCCGAGGATTTCTGGGTGAAAGCGGAGAAACTGCTGTACACAGCACTGATTGCCTTCATCTGGTATGAGGGTGATGAAGAGGAGAAGAATCTGAATACTCTTCTGGATCTTCTGAATGAAAGTGAAACCCGTGAAGAGGATGAAACTTACCAGAACCCGGTAGATATGATGTTCCAGGAACTGGAAGAAAGAGATCCGCAGCACTTTGCGGTCAGACAGTATAAAAAATACAAAATGGCGGCTGGCAAAACGGCGAAGTCGATTTTGATTTCCTGTGGTGCCAGACTTGCCCCATTTGATATCGCAGAGCTTCGTGAGATCATGTCTTACGATGAAATGGAACTGGATAAGATCGGAGACAGGAAAACAGCCTTGTTTCTGATTATGTCCGATACGGATACCACATTCAACTTTGTGATTGCGATGCTGCAGTCACAGCTTTTCAATCTGCTTTGCGACAAGGCAGATGATGAATATGGCGGCAGACTTCCGGTGCATGTGCGTGTCATCGCTGATGAGTTTGCCAACATCGGACAAATTCCTCAGTTTGACAAGCTGATCGCAACCATCCGAAGCAGGGAAATCTCTGCTTCTATTATTTTGCAGTCACAGAGCCAGTTAAAGGCAATGTATAAGGATAGTGCAGATACCATTCTGGGCAACTGTGATACGACTTTATTCCTTGGTGGGAAAGAGAAGACCACATTAAAGGAAATGAGTGAGCTTCTGGGTAAGGAAACCATTGACCTGTATAACACTTCGGAGACAAGAAGCAATCAGAAATCTTTTGGACTGAATTATCAGAAACTGGGGAAACAGTTGATGACAGAGGACGAGATTGCAGTCATGGATGGAGGAAAATGTATCCTGCAGATCCGTGGTGCCAGACCATTTTTCTCAGACAAATATGATATTACGAAACACAAAAACTATCGGCTTCTTGCAGATGAAAACGAGAAGAACCGATACAAGGTTGAGAAAGAGTTAAATCCGCAGTACACACCGAAATCTGAAGAAGAGGTGGAAGTAATTCAAGTAGATCTGTCGGAGTAACCTTGGGAATGAACGAAAAATAATAAGGAAAGGAATAACTGACATTAGGTGCGCCGGCTTTTTAGTCGGTGTTTTTTCATTCCCGTAAACACCTGAAAAAAGTCAGTTTTGGTGAATGTATATGGCATTTTTTAGCAGTGCAATTACAACTTTAAAAACTCTTGTAGTCGCAATCGGTGCAGGTCTTGGCGTGTGGGGTGTCGTAAACCTTCTGGAAGGATATGGGAATGACAATCCCGGCGCTAATGCTCATGGTTAATAAAGAAGCACAACAAAACAGGACAAGGACAGTCAGCCCCGCCGCTATTCCGAGCAAGGCAAATTATAGGGTAAAGTCTAAAAAGCATTTGTAACATTTCTATAAACTCTATTGACTTGAACACCTCCGGGAGTTATAATATGTTTTGCTATTTAGGAACACTAAATAGCAAAACTAAAGTGAGGTAGAGAGTATGGATAACAGGTATGTGCAGCAATTCAAAAAAGGCTCTCTTGAAATGATACTTTTGTGCTTGATCGGACGCAAAGAAACCTACGGCTATGAAATCATTACAGAGCTAAATAACAGCGCGTCCGTTTTGGGCTATGCAAAAGAGGGAACGATTTACCCTATTCTGTATCGTTTGCAGGAAGCCGAGTTAATCCAATGCCGATTAGCCCCGGCAGCGGCAAATGGCGGATCAAAAAAATACTACTCCCTTACCCATAAGGGCAGAGAGGTATTAGACGAGCTGATTTTATTTTGGGCGAGCTATGAAAGTTGTGTAAATGGCTTTATTGCCACCTATCAAACAGCGGAGGTATCAGAATGAAAGAGCAATACATTAAGCAAGTGGAAAAGGAATTGAGTTTAACACGCAAAGCAAAAAAAGAGGTCGTGCGTGATCTGAATGAAGTCTTTGCTTCTGCGTTGGAGCATGGCGAAACGGAACAACAGGTAATCGAACGGTTAGGCACTCCCAAAGAGTTTGCAGAGAATACCGCCGAGCAGTTAGGCATTGACAGCGCAGCACCGCAGAAACGGAAAGGGATTATTTCGAGCGTTGCAGCCCTTGTCGTTGCCGTTGCAGCGTTTGTGATTTACGCCACTACCCAATCCGGGAAAGTGCCGGACGGGGCAATCGGACAAGCAGACGCAATGACAAACATTCAAGTTGAGGGAGCTTTTGGATTTGACGCTTCACAAATCATTTTGGCAGTCGGTGTAATCGCGGTTACAATCGCAATCATTCAGATTATCCGAACCTTCCGCAAAAACAGGAGGTAGCTATGAAAAAATTTGTTTCAATAATCGCTATTTTACTTATGCTTTCTTTGGCTGCCTGTTCCAATCAAGATACGCCGTCCGCTGCGGATAATCCAAGCAATACACAAACAGAAAGCAATACCATGCTTGACGCGGGTGTATGGCCTGTGAATGAATACACCGAGGGGCTTCCCGTCCCGTCCGGTACGGTCGGTTGGGCTATGCTTGATACGGAACATGAGAATTGCAGTATCAGTATTGTGGATATAAGCGAAACCGACTATAACGACTATTTAGAGCTTTTGAAGCAAGAGGGGTTTTCTATAATAGAGGAAGTGTCGGAAGAAATTGAGGGACAGGACTATGTTTCTATCGGTACGCTTTTGTCAAATGGCGAAAAGGGATTGAGTATCAGCTACATTCCCGATAACTTCACAATTTACATTTCTTTCCTTAAATAATGAAAATTAAAATGATTAAATCGCCTGATAGGTGGGTGCTTTGCCCTATTTGTGGAAATAAAACACGAACAAAGATACGCCCCGATACAATACTTGAAAATTTCCCTCTGTTCTGTCCGAAATGCAAACAAGAAACACTAATCAGCGCAAAAGATTTGAATGTAGCTGTAATCCCACAACAAATAGCGGAATCAGCCGGAGCAGTCAACGGTCAAGATGAACGGCGCATAAATGCGCCGCCGTTGACAGCCCTGCCTGTTTCCGCTGATGGGTAATCAAGGGAGCGACAGACTAAAGTGCTGTCGCTCCCCTCACATTATGGAAATGAAAATTGAATATCGACCAAGCTGCAACGCCACAGATTTTTTGAAAGTCCGTGGCGTTTTTTTGCGCCCATTTTTGGCAGACCGCACATTCCTGTTGTTGTAGAAAGTGACGGGGAAATTTGCCCAAAACGGTCTTGCGTACCGTAGTAGTGATGAAAAGAATACCGCAGCCATTTGGAAGAAAGGTATGGGGCTACCGTAGTAGTGATGAAGAAATCCAAGGGAGCGTTTGGCATTTTCCATTTCCGTCCGTAGAAGAAAGCAAAACCACAGCGGGCAGGACACGCCACCGCAATCGCTATATTGACGGAAACAAGCCAAGCCGCCCCCTGCGGATTGCCGCAAAGTCAGCCGTAGAGGAAAGCGGCAGTTTCTTAGAGCAAGATTCTACCACGGTGCCAAAATCCGCATATCTGCGGTTTTGCCCCTGCGGTAAATCTTGTTGGGGAGTGCCTTCCCCAAACCCTGCTATGCGGCTTGCGCCGCAAAAAATCTTCCGAAACCGTTTGGCAATTTTGCTTTTTTTGTGGTGTGGGTAGTAAAAGGGGCAGCTTGCCTTTTTCAGACCACCACGCCGGAATACCACGCACAGAAAGGAGTGATACCCATAGCCAAGAGATACAACACGCCCCACCGCAGCCATGTAGTCAAGACCCGCATGACCGAGGAAGAATACGCCGACTTCACCGGGCGGCTGGAGCATTACAACATCAGCCAAGCCGAGTTTATCCGGCAAGCCATAACACGGGCTACCATTCGCCCCGTTGTTACCATTTCCCCGGTCAATGATGAACTGCTTGCCGCCGTTGGGAAGTTGACCGCCGAATACGGGAAAATCGGCGGCAACCTCAACCAGATCGCCCGCGCCCTCAACGAGTACGGCACACCCTACAACGCACTATCCGGCGAGGTACGGGCAGCCATAGCCGACCTTGCCGCCTTGAAGTTTGAAGTCTTGCGAAAGGTAGGTGAAGCGGTTGGCAACATTCAAACATATCAGCTCTAAAAATGCCGACTACGGCGCAGCCGAGCAGTATTTGACCTTTGAGCATGACGAGTTTACCATGCGCCCCACCCTTGATGAAACCGGGCGACTTGTTCCCCGCGAGGACTATCGGCTTGCCACTTTGAACTGCGGCGGCGAGGATTTTGCCGTTGCCTGTATGCGCTCCAATCTCCGCTATGGCAAAAACCAAAAGCGGGAAGATGTGAAAAGCCACCACTATATCATTTCCTTTGACCCACGGGACGGGACAGACAACGGATTGACCGTTGACCGGGCGCAGGAGTTGGGCGAGAGATTTTGTAAAGCACACTTCCCCGGACACCAAGCCATTGTCTGCACCCACCCGGACGGACACAACCACAGCGGCAATATCCATGTGCATATCGTCATTAACAGTCTGCGGATTGAGGAAGTACCCTTGCTGCCCTACATGGACAGACCGGCAGATACAAAAGCCGGGTGCAAGCACCGCTGCACCGACGCAGCTATGGAGTATTTCAAAGCCGAAGTCATGGAGATGTGCCACTGGGAAAACCTCTATCAGATTGACCTCTTGCATGGGAGCAAAAACCGGGTGACGGAGCGTGAATACTGGGCGCAGCGGAAAGGGCAAGCCAAGCTGGACAGGCAGGCCGCAGCACAAGCCGCCGCTTTACCCGCCGGGGAGCAACCGCCCAAGCCCACCAAGTTTGAAACGGACAAGGAAAAGTTGCGGCAGACTATCCGAGCCGCCCTGTCCTCTGCTACCAGCTATGACGAGTTTTCCGCTTTACTTCTCCGGCAGGGCGTGACTGTCAAGGAGAGCCGGGGGCGATTGTCCTACCTCACGCCGGAGCGCACCAAGCCCATCACCGCCCGGAAGCTGGGGGACGGTTTTGACCGCACCGCCGTACTTGCCCTTTTGGAGCAGAACGCCCACAGAGCCGCCGAAAAAGCCGCAGCCATACCCGAATACACCCGCACTATCCGGGAGCGATTACAGCAGGGAAAAACAGCGAAAACCGCCCCGAAACAGGGCGGTATCCAGCGCATGGTTGACCGGGAAGCCAAGCGAGCCGAGGGGAAAGGCGTGGGCTATGACCGCTGGGCGGCTGTCCACAACCTCAAACAGATGGCGGCTACCGTTGCCGCCTATGAGCAGTACGGCTTTACTTCCCCGGAGCAGCTTGACGCAGCCATTACCGCCGCCTATGCGGATCTCCAGGACAGCACCGCAGAACTGAAAACCGTTGAAGCGGCGTTGCAGGGCAAAAAGGAATTGCAGGGCTATGTGCTGCAATTCGCCAAGACCAAAGATGTGCGGGACGGACTGAAAGCGCAGAAATCGGACAAAGCAAAAGCCGCCTACCGCCAGAAGCACGAAAGCGACTTTATCATAGCGGACGCAGCCGCCCGGTATTTCCGGGAGCATGGCATAAAGAAGCTGCCAACCTACAAAGCCCTGCAAGCCGAGATTGAGCAGCTTACCGCCCAGAAGAACGCCCGGTACAACGATTACCGGGAGAAAAAGGAGCGTGTGCGGGAGTTGCAGACGGTCAAGGGCAATATCGACCAGATACTACGGGGCGCACCGAGCCAGCAGAAAAGGCACGAACATGACCGTTAAACACCGCCCCGAAATGATACCGAAACCATACAGAAACAAGGGTATGCCCTGCGCCCTATCCGCAATACCACCCGACTTTGAAACGAGGCTTACAGGGCAGAAAATCCCCGAAAATGACACCGGGAATATACAGATTTACCGCCGATACCGCCACACCCGGCGAAACGGCAGAAAGGAGCGTCACCCATGCCACGAATGAGCAAGAAGCGGCGGCTTGAATGGTCTTTCTTCCTCAACCACCGCAACCGTATCACCTACAACGACCTATGCCGGGGCTGTACCCACGACTGCAAGCAGAGTTTCCGGGCTATCGTGGTACTCTGCCCCCGGTATTACTCCAAACGCTGGAAAAAGGAGGACACCGCCAATGGCAGATAACCGCAAATATTACTACCTCAAGCTGAAAGAGAACTATTTTGACGAGGACGCTATCGTGCTGCTGGAAAGTATGCAGGACGGTATCTTGTACTCCAATATCCTCTTGAAGCTGTACTTAAAATCGCTGAAGAACGGCGGGAAGTTGCAGCTTGACGAGAATATCCCCTACACCGCGCAGATGATAGCCACCATCACCCGGCAGCAAGTCGGCACAGTAGAACGGGCTTTGCAGATTTTCCTAAAGTTGGGGCTTGTCGAGCCGCTGCAAAACGGCGCACTCTACATGAGCAACATTGAACTGCTGATCGGGCAGTCCTCAACCGAGGGGGAGCGCAAGCGCAGGGCAAGGCTTGAACTGCAAAAAGCCCTGCCAAAGCATGGTGCGGACAAATGTCCACCATACCAAGCGGACATTTGTCCACCAGAGATAGAGAAAGAGATAGATATAGAGTTAGAGAAAGAGAGAGAGTTAGAAACGGGACACCCCGCCCCCGCTGCCTATGGCAGATACAGCAATGTTTTCCTGTCTGATACGGAATTATCCGAGTTACAAGCAGAACTGCCCGGCAAATGGGAGTTTTATATTGACCGTCTTTCCGGCTATATCGCTTCCACCGGGAAGAAATACCGAAACCACGCTGCCACAATCCGCAGATGGGCGGCAGACGATACCGCAAAGGCAGCCCCGAAACAGGGCATACCCGATTACACCTACAAGGAGGGACAGAGCTTATGACGAATGATTTTGAAAAGGTTTTCGATACCGCAGCCGAGCCGCAGGACTACACCGGGGAGGACGGGCTTTTGTACTGCGGCAGTTGCCGGACACCGAAAGAAGCATATTTCCCGGCAGATAAAGCCGCCCTGTTCGGGCGTGACCGCCACCCGGCAGAGTGTGACTGCCAGCGGGCGAAACGGTTAGAGCGTGAAGCCGCCGAGCAGCGCAGGAAACACCTTGACACCGTAGAGGACTTGAAACGCCGGGGATTTACCGACAGCAAAATGCGGGAATGGACTTTTGCCAATGACAACGGCAAATGCCCCCAAATGGGAATGGCGCACAGCTATGTGGAGCGTTGGGAGCAGATGAAAGAGGGCAACCACGGCTTGCTGCTATGGGGCAAGGTAGGCACAGGGAAAAGCTATTTTGCCGGGTGCATTGCAAACGCCCTTATGGAGCAGGAAATCCCCGTCCGCATGACAAACTTTGCCCTTATCCTCAATGACCTTGCCGCCAGCTTCGAGGGGCGCAACGAGTACATTGACCGCCTTTGCCGCTACCCCCTGCTTATCATTGACGATTTTGGAATGGAACGGGGGACGGAGTACGGGCTTGAACAGGTTTTCAATGTGATAGACAGCCGCTACCGCAGCGGCAAGCCGCTGATCGTCACCACCAACCACACGCCGGATATGCTGGAAAACCCGCAGGACACCGCCCACGCCCGTATCTATGACCGACTGATAGAAATGTGTTCCCCTATCTGCTTCACAAGCAAGAACTTCCGCAGGGAAACCGCGCAAGCCAAGCTGGAACGACTGAAAGAATTATTGAAGTGAAAGGAGTTGCCTATGCCCGATAAGAAACAGACCAGCCCCACCACAGACCGCCGCCCGGATTGCGTGACGGAAACCCGCATGGGGAACACCGTCCTCATTGTTTCCGGCTTTTTCAAGAAAGACACCACCGCCACCGCAGCCGACAAGATGATGAAAGTGCTGGAAGCGGAAACCGCAGCCGCACCAAAGCCGCCCTATACTGCATGAGCCGGGGGTATGAGAAAAGCGGTCATGCCGGGGAGCATGACCGCTGGAATGGGAGTGATTATAACGCCGCTATTTCATCTGCTATCTGATTTGGCGAACTGTTAGAAACATCAATCCTTTTTGTATATAACAGTCGGTACTTCGGAAGATATGAAATGCTTTTTTCAATAATTGATGGCAAACGAACACCCTGCTCTATATCTTTGCGCAGTCTTTCGCTCAATACATCAGGGTCACAAACCAAGGAAACGCAATAAACCTTGCAATCTTTATGGTCTAACCTTGATAGAATGTCGTCAATTATACTCTGTTCGTGCATTACCCAACAAAAAATGATGTTGTCATATGCAGAACAATGAATGAAGTTGTTAAGCAAATGACTAATGTTATCTATAACCATAATTTTTGTTTCTTCTGTAACTTGAAATGGGTCAGAATCCCAGCACCAATCGCCATCAAGGAAAACGCTGTTTGATAATTTTGTTTTTAAGATTTGTGCTACTGTTGTTTTTCCAACACCCATTGCCCCGCCGATTAAATATATTTTCTTCATGTGGCTATTCTCCCGCTTAATAATTGCTTTGACAAAAGTATAGCACAGAAGTATGAACTTTTCTACCGCTTGTGTGACATGACAAGCCTTTTTTGAAAAATCGTCATTATGACAGGCGATAAAGAAGCAGAAACCACTATACAGACCGCCGCCCCGTATGGTACAATCTTTGTACGGAATAGCGGGGCGGCTGTCGGAAATGGAGGAAACCATGATTAGACAGACCACCCAATTAGCACCCGTTACCGCCCTTTACGCAAGATTGAGTAAAGATGATGAATTGCAGGGCGAGAGCAATTCCATATCCAACCAAAAGCGCATTTTGGAAACCTATGCCCGTGACAATGGATTTTTGAACTACCGTTTTTTCGTTGACGACGGATGGAGTGGGGCGAACTTCCAAAGACCCGGCTTTATGGAAATGATGGATTGCGTGGAGAATGGCGAGGTAAAATGCGTCATTACCAAAGACCTATCCCGCATGGGGAGGAACTACCTGCAAGTCGGAATGTTTACGGAAATCACTTTCCCCAAGAAAGGCGTCCGCTTTATCGCCATCAATGACGGAGTGGACAGCGCACAGGGCGACAACGACCTAACGCCGCTAAAAAATCTTTTTAACGAATGGATGGTGAGAGACACGAGCAGGAAAATCAAGGCAGTTTTCAGAAGCAAGGGCATGAGCGGCAAGCCCATTACCAGCCAGCCCGTCTATGGCTACTTAAAAGGCGAGGACGGACGCTTTATCATTGACGAGGAAGCCGCCCCGGTAGTCAAGCAGATATTCAGCTTGTGCCTTGCCGGGAACGGCCCGACCAAAATCGCCCGTATGCTCACCGAGCAGGAAATCCCCACGCCGGGGACGCTGGAATACCGCAGGACGGGCAGCACCCGCCGCTACTACCCCGATTACCCGTACAGATGGGCGACAAATACCGTTGTCCATATCCTTGAACGCAAGGAGTATCTGGGGCATACGGTAAACTTCAAGACCGAGAAAATCTCCTACAAAGTGAAGTCCAGCGTAGAAAACCCGGAGGAAAAGCAAGCGGTATTCGAGAACACCCATGAGCCGATTATCGACCTTGCCACATGGGAACGGGTGCAGGAGTTACGCAAGCAGCGCAAACGCCCCAACCGCTATGATGAAGTGGGCTTGTTCTCCGGCTTGCTGTTCTGCGCCGACTGCGGCAGCGTCCTCTACCAGCAGAGGTATGAGAACAAGACAAGGCGGCAAGACTGCTACATCTGCGGGAACTACAAGAAGCGTGTCAAGGACTGTACGGCGCACTTTATCCGCACCGACCTTTTGACAGCGGGAGTGACCGCCAATCTGCGGAAAGTGACCGACTATGCGGCAAGGCACGAAAAGCAGTTTATGAAGCTGCTGATCGAGCAGAACGAGGACGGGGGCAAGCGCAGAAATGCCGCCAAGAAAAAGGAACTGGACGCAGCCGAGAAGCGCATAGCCGAGTTGTCCGCTATCTTCAAGCGGCTTTATGAGGACAGCGTGACCGGGCGCATTTCTGATGAACGGTTTGCGGAGTTGTCGGCAGACTATGAAGCCGAGCAGCGGCAGCTTAAAGAGAGAGCCGCCGAACTGCAAGGGGAACTTGCAAAGGCGCAGGAAGCCACGGTAAACGCCGAGAAGTTTATGAACATTGTCCGCAAGTACACCAGCTTCGAGGAACTTACCCCTACCCTGCTTCGGGAGTTTATCGAGAAAATCATAGTGCATGAGTGCAGCTATGACGAGAACAAAAACCGCAGGCAGGAAATTGAAATCTACTACTCTTTTGTCGGCAAGGTGGACTTGCCCGAATAATGCCCGACCTGTCCGGCGCAGCCTATGAGTGCCGGACGGGAACGGCAAAAAATTTTACACTTTTATTGCTTCTTTATCTAACACAACCAAAGAGCCAGGGCATCAAACAGTTCATGGCTAATTAGTTGGAACAAAAAACGAAAGGAAAAGCACAATCCAGACGGTATCAGCGGCAGGCTACAAGAATAAATTGTGATTTCACAAGATTGGTGCTATAATAAGAGAAAAGTTCCTGCCGGGGCAGCCGCCCCGGTGGTATAGATAGAAAGGCAGGAAAACAATATGCACATCAGCTATAAGCCACTCTGGCACACACTGTTAGAGCGTGATATGAGAAAAGAGGATTTAAGGCTTGCCGCTGGTATGACAACAAATATGATTGCCAACATGAGCAAAGAGGGAAAGCACATCAGCATGGATACATTAGCCCGTATCTGCGAAACGCTGAATTGTGAGATTACCGATGTGATTGAGTTAGTACCAGACGAGCCTGCTTCCACAGGAGGTAAGGAACATGAGCGAATTGAAACCAAGAATAACGGAAAACGGAATTGATTATATCCTTGTCGGAGATTATTACATCCCGGACTTGAAACTGCCGGAGGAACACCGCCCTATCGGAAAGTACGGACGGATGCACCGGGAATATTTAAGGGAAGTCCACCCAGCCAGATTGAATACATTGATACTGACCGGGGAATTGTGGACATATCTTGCAGACCTGAACGAACAGGCACAGGAACGGTTAGACACCATCATGGAGCAGATGAAAACTGCCGAGGGCGTAACCGAGGAATTGAAGCGTACCCACCAAATGGAATGGGTGCAGCGTTGCAATAACATTCATAACCGGGCAGAAGAAATTGTTTTGCATGAGATGATTTATTCATAACGGGAGCAATTAAATCGGAGGTATATAAGATGATTGAAATTGTATTTGGTGAAAGTGCCTGTGGAAGTTTGAAAATTGCCCAAACTTACGGCAAGGGAAAGTATAGAGGAAGTGCTGTTTCAATATTTATGAGGCATGAAGACGGGAGTGTTCCATCTTCAGATGAAATGAAAAAAGCACAGCTTCAAGCACAGGAACAAGAACGCATTGCTTGGGAGAATGCTATTCCATTGGGAGGCAAGAGCTGTGATGTTTATTGTTTTGATATGGCTCTTAGTGTGGGAGATATTTCTGATAATGGAATTGGCGAACAGCGGAAAAATGTTTTCAAGAAAATGCTGTCTGTCTGCTTTGTAGAGGATTTAGATTATCAGGTTGAAGAAAAAATACAGAAAATTAAAACTACATTGAC
>NZ_JAOQJL010000056.1:0-12850 GCF_025566965.1 Blautia ammoniilytica
GTGTCATGGACGCACCCTGAAAAAGGCGGTATCCCGCCAGATTTCAGATGCTCTGGCAACTCAGTTGCCGAGTAGTTCACTCCAATAAAACTCCCTCTATTTGTATTTTTTAGAAAAGATTTGCACGTCTAACTCATCACTGAAATAACGAGAATGCGACGCACAATTATTCAAGTCGTTGAGTCACTCTTGAAAGTAAAACCGTATTACACTTGTAAAAAAGGTCTGCCGCTTCTGCACTCAGATTTTTTAGCAAGTGTAATATTCTACATATTCCTGAACTCTCCTTATGGAGTAACATATCACTGATATGGACAAACAGATACCTTTCGACGATCAAACAGTCTATTAATTGTTTTTAGTAGCAACATCAAATTGAATCAATTTCTTTATATAACTTTATTAATTGCCTAAGCAAATTTTCATATTCTTTTATTGTCTCATCCGAGTCAGACTCTTTTACTATATCCTTGTCATTTCGTAGATTAGAAATTTCAAATGGGTATTGGTTCAATAATTTGATTGTTTCTTTGCAATTTGGGATTAATTGATTTCTTTTATTATATGGAATCGCATTTATGCGCTCTCTTAAATTATGCCGCAGATTGTATGCAAGCCAGTCTGCCGTATCAAAAAAAGCACGATATTCATGTCCATATGCTTTCTCAAGATTTCCTTTGATATAAGAATAGTAATCGTATCCTTCCGGCACTTTTTTGGTTGTGCTAGCAAAAATCCTTACAATATGATCATATGCATCCCGGTGCTCTTTTAATGGCTGAATCAATGCATCCCCATTTTCTGATATTTCTTCGGCTGTAAGTAGATAAATTTTGGTTTTTTGATGTAATTGATATATCTTTTTCCACAACAGTCCAATCTCATCGTTTTGCATTAGATTAAAAACATTTTGTTCAGCCATTTAAAATACCCCGCTATTGAATTAATGAATTTTTAACTTTGACTCCTTTTCCCTCATTACCAGAAACGATTTTTCATCTAGAATACGGTCACCAAAAATCCGCCAGGATCCACGTCGCTTTATTCGGTACGCTTTAATAGTGGAGATTTGTCCGTTTTCACAGTTTCTTGAAAAATTTTTCCTATATTTAAAAGTTTCTACTATCCCCCATAGAGTTCCTGCAACTATAAAAAAAAGAAGTACTGCTACAGCTTCAATCATAATTATTCTCCTTATCATCCCAGTTGCATGCATCGTCACAATCGGACTGCATCCCAAGGTCTTTTGGTTCAATCACATTTCTTACACTACTACCTGCACTATATTTTTCTCTTCTGTAAATTATGCTAAGATGAACAAATATTTCTCTGTAAAGTAACAAAAGAATAAATCCAACAAATATACAGGATAGTAATATAACTCCTTTCCTAGATGCCACAGATTGCAATTGTGGATTTCCAAGGAAGCAAACTGCTGAAATCAAATCAATCAATGCAAGCCAAAACGTAATTCCCTGCAATAAATTCACTTGAAATACCTGTTTTTTCTTTGCAATCGAACACCCAGCATCATACATATTGTTAATTGCCTGCAATAATATCGTAATATAAAATGGTTTTATATCTGTCATGCTAAACTCTTCCTCCAATAATCCGAAAGTTTCTATACAAACAAATAGAGTTTTATCTATAAAAGCCCCAAATACCATTGTCAACGAATTTTTCGTATATTTATATTTTTACCGTCTCATAACCAACTCTCTCACTTCGAACATGTAGCAAAAAATCTATCATACCAGATAAGGAATGTCAAAACTGTCCAGATTTTACGGCTGTTATCTGCCTTTTTCTCTTTGTGCTCTTTCAGAAGTAAAAGAAGCTTATCTGTATGAAAAAACTCTTCTGCTTCTTTCGAGGTAAATAACTCCTTTACCATCTGATACCAGTCATCCTGCCGCAGCCACACACGGATTGGAATTGGAAAACCAAGTTTCTTACGTTCATCGGTTTCCTGTGGTATGAATTGAGAAACAGCTTTACGGAAAATATATTTGGTTGTACCCGCTGCAATCTTGGCTTCTTTTGGAAGCTTTGCTGCAAAGTCAAAAACTTCTTTATCCAGAAATGGTACTCTGACTTCCAATGAATGTGCCATGCTCATTTTATCTGCTTTCTGCAAAATATCGCCAGGAAGCCAGTAGCTCAGATCTACAGACTGCATTTTTTCCATGTCTTGAAGTGATCCTCTGTTTTCTGACTCAAGTTCTTCAAAAAATGGTCTTAAATATTCCTGTGTGGAAGGTCCTGTTACTTTATTTTTCAAAATCTGCGTTTTCTCTTTTTCACGGTAAATATATGCATTTCCGATGAAACGTTCTTCCACTTTCATTCCTGCACGGATAAGGAAATCCCGTCCCTTCACATCCGGCAGCTTTGCAGCCAGTTTTCCAATTACACGTCTGACACCAAATGGAATCCAGGCAATTTTTTTCAATGATTCCGGTTCTCTGTAAATATTATATCCACCGAAAAGCTCGTCTGCTCCTTCTCCGGAAAGAACAACCTTGACATCTAAAACATATTTCGATAAGTCAAAATTACAATTTTCACACTTTAATTGATATAATATTCAATAACTAAACAAGGAGGCCATTTAACCATGAATAATGTAAAAATTCTATGTATCGCAGGCAGTATCGTACTCGGTAGTATATTGCTATCCGGACAAGCTTTTGGCAAAGCCCCCTCAGATCTAATCACCCTTTCCGCCCCTAAGGAGCCTGAGGGGCAATATGTATCTTATGATATAGATGGTTCCGGCTCTTATTATGATAGTGATTCAGATATAACTTACTATTTTGTCAAGGGGATTGTCACTTCTTATTCTAATCATGCAAAAACCTTTTCGCTGACTTCTGACGCCGGTGAAACTTATGAGTTACCGGCAGATACGGATATTAATATAACCGACTATCTCAACACAGAAGCACATATATGGTACTCAGAAGACTCTCAAAAAAACTTAAAATTACTTGCGTTCTCTCCTCAAATTTTTTGGGAACATATTAATGAGCTGGAATCAGATGAACAAATTCTGGATGGTGCCACAGAAATTGATGGGACTCTTTCAAAATATATCTCTTTCTGGTTAACAGAAGATAAAATAGATGTTACTCTCTTATTTGTTGAGGACAACGATGGAAACACTCATATATATGCAGAGGATAACACCAAAACAATCGAAGACTATATCAAGTTATATGAAGATATGCATTTAAATTCTCAAGTATATGATGATTTTAATGTTGCATATCTTATATCAGAAGCATCATCTTGACTTACCCAAATGTCTGGTTGAGAACCTGATGTTTTTTACATCAAACATATCATATATTTTAAATGCCGCAGCCAATATTTTCAAAGGCTGCGGCATTTTTGACTTAATTTTTCTTTCAAACATGTTGCTTCTTCTTTTGACTGCTGCAAATATGTTTATGTCACAAATTCAAGCAATAATTCAGCACTTACTATTTATGTAAAAAATCATTTCAGAAATTGATATATTTTTTCTTTTCTCTGTTTACATATTGACGGCTAAAGTGTAAGAAAGATGCGATTTCACTATCTGACCACTTTAAAATCAAGTATTTTAAAATATCCCTTTGGTTTGAAGTCATTTTTAAGGTTATATTTTTCAGATCAAATGCTAATTCCACAGATGAATAATCCGCTCTATAGCTTTCTTGTAAATCACCTTCATTATCCATATATGCACATTCGTATTTTTCTTTTTTTAAGTTTTTTTTGCATATGATTTTACTAAAGGTTCCATTATGCAAAGTAAACTTTGCATATATTTTGAATCATTTTTCGCCTGTATAACCAAATCTTTATATTCCTGCATCATATACCCTTTTATTTTTTAAAGAGTATCTGGGCATAAATGTGAAGTTCCCTACAAAAAGTGAAAATAACTTGAAATACGTCCTACAAACCGTGAAAAACCACCCTTCGAGGTTGCTTTTTTCTCAAAATATCTTAAACTTATCCCAAAATAAGTCGAAGGTATTTCAAGCAAGCTGAAAATAGCTTGTTGACGTGAGAAAGGAGTGATGGAGATGGGTGGTTTTTCTAATGTAGAGAACAATGCTTCTATTAGGGGGTACATTATGAGATGCCTTGTAAAAGGTTATCATTTTGCTTTACCAGTAAAAACATTGTCCAACAAAATGATGTCCTGTGGTTTAATCGACACACCGGATATTTCTGATCAACTTTATTATTTGGAGCAGAACGATTTGATTAAATTTTCAAATAAATCAAATTCACTGAATGCCCTAAATAATGATGCTGTTGTCAGACTTACCGCCAATGGCATTCGTTTCATAGAAAACGGTGGCAATCCAGAAATGGGGATTGATTTATGACGGAAAAAGTGCGAAAACCCCGTTCTGATTCAAAAATGTATCAACTGCCTAAAGATGTATTAGATCAGGTGAATGATATGCTGTTGAATGAAAACATGAAGTATTCTGATATTCAATATTGGCTCGAAACTGAACACAATATGAAAATCAGTCTTTCATCTATTTCTAATTATGCAGTAAAAATATATCAAGCAGCTCAACGCATTTCTGATGACCTGGAACGAACAAAATTTTTCGTTGATTACATTGGTGACAAAAGCGAGCTTGATGCAAGTAAGGCAACAACTGCTATTTTAAAAAGTGGTCTACTGCAAAAAATTGCAACAGCAGAAGAAGAATTTAATGAAATGCCAGTTGAAAAAGCAGGCAGATTATTAGTGGAGCTTAACAGATCCGAAATTGCAAGAGAGCGGCTTGAACTTGACTACAAGAAAAAGACAGAACTTGCTTTTGAAGAACTTGAAACCAGGATGTATAAGCTGATAAAGGGTTATCCCGAATTAAGAGAAAAGCTTGTAGAAGTACTAAAAGAAGCAAAGCAAAAATGGTTAGAACAACAAGAGGAACTGAAATAACCCCAAATTGTTGAATAACTAACACAAACATGGGAGGAATATATTCATGAAGTTAATTAGTAGGTTTTTAAAAAGCAACTCATTTTTCAATATTTCTAATGAACATGTTTCTATGTTCACCATTGAGGATGGAGAGACTATTGAGAAAGGTGATTTTGTAGTTGTAGACACTAAAACGTTGCACGCTAGAAAGCCTCTTGCAAAAAGTGGTTATTTTGCGGTAGGAGTTGCAAAGAAGATTCTTGATCTGGCTAATGGAAAGCAGGCCGTGATTTGTGTGGATGGTTGTCACATGATTTACGACCCAGATAAAGTAGTTCAGGAATCCGATATTAATAATACTTGTTATTTTGCAACCCCGAAATCTATCACACTTAACAGTGTTAACACTACTAAAGCCGGAACCATCGCGGCAATTGAAGTAAGTGATGATCCTATTGATATTGCTGACGGCACCGATCGGATGGTGTGGATCAGAAACGACATTATGAAAGAGAGTGATTTAGAATGGTAATTAATCAGCAAAACTTAGATTCATTATATCATGGTTATTCAGCTGCATTTAATAAAGCTTTTAATGATGCAGAGACCAATTATCCTAAAATAGCCATGACAGTTCCGTCCTCAACTCGTGAAACAACATATGCTTGGATGGGACAAATTCCATCAATGAGGGAATGGATTGGAGACAGAGAAATTCAAAATCTCATTGCACACGATTACACAATAAAAAATAAAACCTATGAACTTACAACTCGCGTTCCCGTAAATGATATTGCAGATGATCAATACGGTATTTATACTCCACTAGTTCAAGAAATGGGACTTTCTGCTAAAAAGCATCCAGATGTTCTAACTTTTGACCTTCTTGGAAAAGGTTTCAATGAAAAATGTTACGACGGAAAAGCTTTTTTTAGTAATGAGCATCCAATGGGAAACGATAATAAAACTGTACAATCAAACAAAGGAACAAAAAAACTCTGTGCTGCATCTTATACTGAAGCACGTCAAGCATTGATGACAATTAAAGGTGACAGTGAACGTACTCTTAATATTGTTCCGGATCTTCTTGTTGTTGCTCCGCAGAACGAAGCAATTGCAAGAGAATTATTGTTTGCTGATCTGATTGCAGGTACATCCAATACAAATAAAAATACTTGTGATTTATTAGTGGTTCCAGAGCTGACGGATTATCCTGATCAATGGTATCTGCTTTGCACTAAGAGATACATCAAACCACTGGTTTACCAGGAACGTGAAAAGCCTAAATTGGTGTGCAAAAATAAAGAGACAGATGATAATGTATTCTTTAACGATGAAGTTCTTTATGGAATCAAAGCACGTTACAATGTAGGGTTTGGATTATGGCAATTAGCTTACGGAAGTACGGGAGAAGATGCTGCAGAGACAGCTACGAAAGGTTAACGGTGATTGCGTGGAGTTTTATGCAAAAACATTATCACAAGATTCAAACCTAACGAAAGCCCCTGATTATATCAGGGTGCTTCCGTTAGGAAATGTGTCATCTGAAAAAGGTAATTTTGTAGTTGACGGGGAAAGCTATCGCCTGATGAAAGAGCATATGCAGCGCAGAGCAATTGATATTGTAATTGATTATGAACATCAGACACTTGGCAATGTTCAGGCTCCTGCTGGGGGATGGATTAAAGAACTCATTCTGAAAAAAGATGGAATATATGCAAGAGTAGAATGGACAAATAAGGCAAAGAATTATCTAAGATGTAAAGAATACAGATACCTTTCTCCGGTCGTGATAATTCAAAAAAACAGTCACAGGGTATCACAGCTTCATTCAGTTGCATTGACAAATACTCCTGCTATAAATGGAATGACCCCGATCGTAAACTCTGCAACGATTTCATCAGGAGTAACATATACCCTCAATGATACAGAAAAAGAAATATGTAAGATGTTAAATCTAAAGGAATCTGATTATGCAGATTACTGTATGAGGAGGGGAAAAAGTGGATAATAATCTTTTGGAATTTGTAGTTGAAGCAGATATACCAGAATCCTACCAACCAGTAGTAAGCTTGATCGGTATGGAAAATTTTTTGAAATTATGCCGCTATGCAATGGGAGATGAACTATATTTCCCAATGCAGGAAAGCATTTTAAGGAATACCAGAAAACGCTTAATCACCCAAGAATATACAGGAGATAATGTAATTGAACTTTCACGAAAGTACAATCTTACTCAAACTCGTGTGCGAGGAATTATAAAAGACTTAAAATAATCAAAATAGATGCTATACTGTAAACTTCTACCTTGATATAGGAATACCCCCGTTATAACGCGTTATAACGCTATTACAACGAGGGTATTCCTATACAGTAAATGAACTAAAATGATTGCAATGTCTTCATGAGACGGCAGGCCTCTATAAAACCTGCTTTATAGGCATAATGTGAAGTTTTGGTAAGAGCCTCATCTGCCATATCTTCGACTTGAAAAACAACCTTGCTGGTATCTGACAGCGGCAATGTTTGAATATAACTACAAAGTTTCTGTAAAATTTCACTGGCCTGTGGATCAATCATCTCTGCATTTACATTAAATAACATTGATTCTATGTACTCAAAAATATTTTCTGAATTAAAATTTAATGCTTTACCTAATGGCTTACTTACTTCTGTATCAATCATTTTTTCTCATCCTTTCTGACCAAAAATCTTGTTAAATAAGTTAAAAAGCTTTATAATCAGCAATAGGGAGCGGCAACTCCCTATTGCCTCTTTTATTGTTCACCATTTCTAAGCTGGCAGGCTGATTGTAGGTGGTCAATAGTAAGGGGCTCTTTTTCATCATCACGAAGTTGCAACGCAATATTCAAAACCTTAACGCAGTTTCTAATGCCGCCACGCTGCAAAGCTAATTTATGGAGATATAACAGGCTCTCTTTGTCCAACCCATAGTTAAGAAAAATTTTGGTTATATCTTCCAAATCTGGCTCTATAATGTGCCGCCTGATACCAATACGGCTGTAGAGCTGTGCAAAATGCGCCTGACCTCTTCCGTGCATTCTGTCATATACTGTTGGATTTCCGCACAGTACAATACCAGTCTCGGTTGAGTCGTTGATGGCACGAAGATTCTCTAAGGCACGTATGGATAAATGCTGTGCTTCGTCAATGATAATTAGTCTTGGGTTATTTGTTAGATAGTCCGTTATGGTATCTACAAGGAGCCGATCTACGCCATGAAGTTCCTTCCCAATATTAAAAAGTATCTTTTCACATACCCCCTTTGTAGATTTGTCACAGTCTTTTAATTCAACATAAATGGTATCTGGATGTAAAGAAACATATTTTTTTAAAGAAACAGTTTTTCCCAGTCCAGCATCCCCATAAATAAGCGAGATATCTCCAGCGGCTTCCGCAAAAGAAACCGCCATGATAATATCGTCAACTGTATGTGTATCTGCTATCTGCAAATTGCTCATTTTAACTCCTTTCTATTATGCATGCTTTGCTGTAGTCATTGCACGATTAAGCATATTCTGTTTAAATTTGTCTGCAAGTGCCTTTTGTTTACTAGAGATTCCCTTCTTTCTGGCTGCATTCCGCATGAGAACATCTTCGTAGTTTCTCTCTACATCTGTCATCGAAATGCGTTTGATATTCTCCTCAATTGTTTCATTTCTGACAACCTCAATTGTTTTGGGCTTCGCTATTGTTGCAGGATCTATACTTTCAGCTTGTCTCTTTAACCTATCACCGATTGACTCAGTGCTTCTTATTACATTGTCAGCAGTATAAGCATTTAACGCTTTTTGTTTAGCAATTTTCTTACGCTGATTTTCTCTTTGGTAATCCTCGGAACTAAGATCCCAACCTTGTTTTTGTATTTCTTCAGCTATAAACAAGAAGTTTTCATTCGTGTCAAAGACATATAAAATTTCCGGTTTTGTAGGGTCATATCTTGCAGTAACTTTCTGACCTATGTAATTAATACAATTGTCATTGTAGAAATGAATTCCTTTAAATGTAATCCCGTTTCTTTGTACGGTACGCTGTCCTTTTACACGCATAAGACTAAAATATAACACTTCTTTGGATGCCCTACGAATCGTGAAAGGTTCGTCTGCATATACCTGATTGGGACTCTTGCCATACATTGCATCGCCAGAGTGACCGGAATTATTATAGATCTCATATACATATTGATTATGCTGCACTATAAACTCTTCGAGCGTGATCACATCCATTATGTTTAGATCTTTCAAGTCTTCAGGCCGCTTCTTTGCATTACTTCCGGCATAAGACGGGTATTTTTTTCCGAGCTGTTCTTCGAAGGTATTAAAAACTCGCTCAATTGGTTTTGCCTTAGCGTTGTATGGTATCGCATAAGTGACTTCTATTTGTAAGTTAGCAGCAAGGCTATTAAAAATCTTTTTTTCATCTTCTTCAGAAACAATATAGTGTCCTTCGGGATAAAACATATCACGCGCTTTGTAATCCTTTCCGTTATCCAATCGAACGCCGTTAGGAATACCAAAATGTTCAACCCCTAAACCAAAGCTACATAAAACAACATCGGAATTAGGGGATTCGGTACGGATTATACTAGACATCATTTTTCGTGTCCTCATATCCATCCAGTAGCTTCCCCAAGGACGTTCTAATTTCCAACCGCCTTTACCATCTGGAACCCTAACAAATATGTCCCATAAATGGTGATCTGATACCCAGAACTGGTTGGGGTGCAGCTTAGAATAATCTCGTTCTATATATGGCATACACTTATCATCAAAGGCTTTTTTGCCTTCCCTTGCTCTTATAAGCAAAGCCTGATCCATATTTTTAACATAATTGCGGAAAGCCTTTATACCTGGTAAAAAGTCACCATTTATATTTGCCTGTAACTGAACTTCTCGAAAACATGATTCTATAGTTGGCTTTGTTTGCTGAAGATATAGGGAATCAAATAACTTGCTGTATTTTTCAGGAATAGTAGTCTGCCCCCTATTGTATCCGCCTCTTTTATCAACCAGTTTCTCAACGTTTCCTGTTTTGGTCTTTTTCATCCAGTCATATAGTGATTTTTTTGAAATCTGGAAGTCATTGCTATCATTCCATTTCTTAACAAATAAATCCATGATTTTGGTTTTCTTTTTTATTCCTTCACTTATGCATTGCTTTGAAAATTTTCGATATTCCGTAATTGCCAGGGCTCTTAATTCGCCCTTTTTTCTTTGTTCTTTTGTACTGGCGTGAGTCATGTTGACAACGATTTGAGATTCACCAGACGCATTGTAATAGGCTCTTTGAGCCTGTTCTGGAAGAGATTCCAAAAGAATTTCCATTTTTCTACCGCCGCGACCTACATTAGAGGAGATGTAACGGCAAACATATTCTCCATTTGCGGATTTTTTTCTGATAGTACTTTTTTCATATCCCAGTAATTCGGCAACTTCTTCTGTTGACAACCAAATCAAGCCATCACCTCATTTGTGTTAGAAACTATATGTTCAAGTGCAATTAACAAAGAGTTTAAAGCACTAACGCATCCACAGTTTCCATAATTGGTATGAAAAATAATATCGCGTTTTACATCTTGTATAGTACAATCAAAAAGAACATAATATTTAATAAATCCTACTATAATATCTTTTTCTTCCAGATTACCGTGTGCAAGATCAAATAGCCATACTTTCATTTCATCACTGTAACGAATCAATTTTTACACCACCTTTGACGAAAATATTGAGAACTATTTCATTTTGATTTCTGCATTTTCAGCAACAGCCCTATATAATTCTTCTATGCTTACGTCTAAAGCATCCGCAAGCTTGAATAAGGTTTCGGGCTTTGGGCATATTACCTTAGAACATAAAATACATATGTGATTAGGTTTTACTTGTATTTGTTCTGCTAACCAAGCTTGGTTTTTCCCTTTTAGATAGAGTGTTTTTAAAATAAATCTACCTAATGGAGTTTTATTATTTGTTCTTGCGGCCATGCAATCACCCCCTATTCATAAAAATGTTGCGTAAATACATTAAAACAATTATAATTAGATGTGTGTTTTATTACATCTACTATGTAGTATAATGTAATATAACACACATGTCAAGAATAAATGTAATGATACACACATTTGAAAGGATTATTATAATGACAACAGGAGAAAAAATTAAACAAATACGGATATCACATTTAGAAACACAAGAATATTTTGCTGAAAAAATAGGGATATCAAGACCTCATCTCAGCAAAATAGAAAATGGTAAAGAAAACGCCTCAGATAGTGTTTTGAAATTGATATCTCAATTATATGGTACTGATTATGTATGGTTAAGTACTGACACTGAGGGACAAAGTATTTCTTATAAACCTTCACAAAAAGAGTTGTTAAGCTTTAGAGATGCAATGACAAAAGAACCATCAATAAAAGCAAAAACCGCAAGAAAGGCTCTGGATCTTTTAGAAAACCCGAAAATCAAACTAAATAGCCAACAATATTTTTGTAAGAATATAGGAGAGATTTTTGATGCAATTAATAATTTTTACAATAGATCAGATATACATGAATGTAATACACAAGAAGTAGAAATAATATGTGCATATATTGAAAAGAAACTGATTTGTGCATTAAAAGCTTTTCAGATTGATAATTTAGATGAAAAACAAGACAAGTAAAAATTTCCTTTAGTCCTTAAACACAGAAAACCTCTCAAAATGCCGAAAGCCTTATATTATCAGCATTTGGGAGGTTTTTATAATATTTTAAAATCATTTAGTATTAGTATTTTTCACAGTTTAATCATTTTGTTTAAATGACTGAAATACCGCATAAACATAGGCTTTATGGACAAAAGGAATTTTCACCTTTTATTGGACGCTTTACAATAAAAATGTAAACTTATTTTTTGTTCAGAATCAAAGGTTTCTTATATCTATAAAAAAAGGAATATTGTATTTAAACAATATTCCCCAGACTGTAGACAAACTTGGTGTTGGGTGTTATACCCAGCACCAAGTTTGTCTACAGTCTGAGGCGCTGCATATGCAGTGCCTTTTCCGAGAAAATCTAATATTCACTGGGAGGGGTATCTTCAAAATCTTCGTTTTCCGATTCACTCACATCAGGTACATATTCGTCGGCCATTTTCTGCGCTTCCTCTAATGTACTGGAAGGTAAATATTCCTCCCCATCACTCGTAAGCATGATTACTATATTAACGTTATTCTGACTATAATACTCCAGGTCAACATTCAGTCCGGATCGTACAGCACTCCCATTAGCTATATTCAGGACGGCGTTTTCTATATTAAAAACCATATTATAATAATTTCCTGATTCGCCCACTTCTACTGTTATCGTATTTTCATCGGAATACAGAATATTACCAGTGATATATTGGGTATCATAAGTTTCTTCCTGTGCAGATTCCTGATCTGCGGGATCTCCCTGGCTTTGGTAAATTTCCGCTTCTGCGTTATTTCCAGACTGTTGATTCTGCACACTGTCTCCTGGATTTGCTGCCACAGCTGTGGGCGTTGGCTTCCTGGTAACAGCCGTAGTAAGATTTGGAATAAACTTTACAGCATCCTTACCACTTTCGCTTTCCGTTTGCGCGGATTCGTTGCTTCCTGACAATTCACATCCTGTCAGGGTCACCGTGATACCTGTCAATATCACAAAAAACACTTTCAGAATCTTTTTTCTCATTTTTTTATCCTTTCTTTTTTACTGGTAGTGTCAAATTACTACCTGATTTTTATTGTTTAAACCTTGATTTTATGGGAGTTCGCAATAAAAAGAGCAATGAACGCCTCCCTATATAGTCAAGTCTTTTTTCCTTGAAAATCAAGGAATTTCTAATGTTTCATCAATAAATATCTCAGAAGAAAGAGCCATAG
>NZ_JAOQJL010000057.1:0-11893 GCF_025566965.1 Blautia ammoniilytica
AAATATTTCGTCATTTAACGTTTCTGCATTTATCATCTCCATTTATTGTGGATAACTGCTCTCATATTTCAAATTTGAGTTTCGCAATTACCTATATCTCCAAAATCATTCTCCCACCCTTGTGCAAGCACAGGTGGGATCAGCCCTTTTGACACTGTAATCATCTTATCAATAATACGATATATTGTCATGTATTTCTTGTATAATATCCTGCAAAAATTGCACTATTTCTACTTTTAGATAAATAAACTGTAAAAATTGCCAATCGTATTTCTGTTTCCTGCGCTTTCAGCTCCATCAGGCGTGGGCAAAAAATTTGCATACCTGTCAAAGTTCTTTCTTCATTCGCAGTGTTGCATTGTTAAATTTGTTCAGTATGCGCTGGTTTAGCTTCAATGTTTTTGGTTGTTTTTTCTAAAAATATGTATGCTTTTCATTGACGTTCTCGGCATTTTATGTTAGCATGAGGGTAATTAAAGACATCGGATGACGAAACTGGGAGAGACACAGAAATGTGCGCCGAAGGGGCTGAAGAACTCTCAGGCAAACGGACCAGTTTCTGACGAACCTCTGGAAAGCAACAGCAAAGTTGCACCGAAGAAGCAACCGATCACAAGTTTCGGGTAATCTTTCAGGTTAAGATGACAGAGCGCAGAACAAGTATCTATTTGTTCTGTGCTTTTTTGTTTGTCATTCTGATGTGAGATAAGGAGGAATCACCTATGGAAAAAACAACACCGCTCTATTCCACCCATCAGGCACACGGAGGCAAGATCGTTCCCTTTGCCGGATATCTTCTTCCTGTCCAGTACCAGACTGGTGTGATCGCAGAGCATATGGCAGTTCGGGAATCCTGTGGTCTCTTTGATGTATCCCATATGGGAGAAATTCTTTGCGAAGGTCCCGGGGCACTAAAGCTGCTGAATCATCTGCTGACCAACGATTTCACAAATATGTACGACGGCCAGGCAAGATACAGTCTCATGTGCTATGAAAACGGCTGCTGCGTAGATGATCTGATCGTTTATAAGGTCCGGGATGAGCGTTATTTTATCGTAGTGAACGCTGCCAACAAAGATAAGGACTTTACATGGATGAAAGCTCATGAGCAGGATGTTGAAGGAGCCACATTCACAGACATTTCCCACTCTGTTGCCCAGATCGCTGTACAAGGTCCAAAAGCCCATGAGATCCTGGCAAAGCTTCTTCCGGAAGACGAATTTCCGGTAAAATACTATAGTGCCTGCTTTGACCGTACCATCGGCGGTATGCACTGCATAGTCTCCAAGACCGGTTATACCGGTTCCGCAGGATACGAGCTTTATCTTGATGCTGAGAATGCTGCAGCCATGTGGGAGCTTCTGCTGGAAACAGGAAAAGAAGAAGGTCTGACCTGCTGCGGACTTGGAGCCCGGGACACACTGCGTCTGGAAGCCGGAATGCCTTTATATGGACATGAAATGAATGAGACCATCACTCCTCTGGAAAGCGGCCTTGGCTTCTGTGTAAAGTTTTCCAAAGAAGAGTTTATCGGCAAAGAAGCCCTGGAGGCAAGCGAGCCTGCACGAACACGCATAGGACTGAAAATTACCGGCCGCGGCATTGTCAGAGAACACATGCCTGTCTTCTCCGATGATATAAAGGTTGGCATGACCACTTCCGGCACCCATGCCCCCTATCTTGGATATCCTATTGCCATGGCGCTGGTAGACAAGGCATACGCAGCTGTGGGAACCAAGCTTACCGCCGATGTACGCGGCAGAAAAGTTGAGATGGAAGTTGTCTCTCTTCCATTCTATTCAAAAACAAAAAAATAAATTTCATATAATAATAAAATTACGGAGGATTTCTATTATGAACTGTCCAGAAACATTACGTTATTCCAAATCACATGAATGGGTTAAAAAAGAAGGCGATATCACTTTGATCGGTCTTACTGACTTTGCACAGAGCGAGCTTGGTGATCTGGTATTTGTCAATCTGCCGGAGATCGATGATACCGTTACTGCCGGAGAAGCTTTAGGTGATGTAGAGTCTGTCAAAGCTGTATCCGATATTTTCTCCCCGGTATCCGGAACTGTCTGCGAAATCAATGAAGAGCTTCTGGATCACCCGGAACTGATCAACGAAGCGCCTTATGATGCATGGCTCATCAAGGTAAAAGATATCACTGATGAAGAAGAGCTGATCAGTGCTGCTGAGTATGAAGCTCACTGTCAGTCAGAAAGTAACGGCTGATCAGCCGGAATTTATCTACAGGAGGTAACTGTCATGGGTTCTTACATACCTAGCACCAGAGAAGAACGACTGGATATGCTGCACTCCATCGGGATGCATTCTTTCGACGAACTGTATGCGGATATTCCTGAGTCTCTTCGTTTAAAAGACGGACTGTCTTTACCGGTCGGCCTGTCTGAAATGGAAGTAGCCAGGAAAATGGAGGAAATCTCAGAGAAAAACACACGTTTTTCTCATATTTTCCGAGGCGCCGGATCCTATCAGCACTATATTCCGGCCATCGTGAAACAAGTCACTTCAAAAGAAGAATTTGTCACTGCATATACCCCTTATCAGGCAGAGATCAGCCAGGGATTGCTGCAGTCGATTTTTGAATATCAGACCATGATCTGTGAACTAACAGGAATGGATGTTTCCAATGCATCTGTTTATGACGGTGCAACCGCTGCCGCAGAGGCTGCCGCCATGTGTCGTGACCGAAAACGAGGAACTGTCTGTGTCAGTGCTTCCGTGGATCCCAAAACCTTATCTGTGATCCGTACCTACTGCTTTGGTTCCGGAGCCCCCCTTGTGATCCTTCCCGAGAAAGATGGTCTTACAGATTTGGAAAGCTGGAACGCTATGGATACTTTCTCCATCGCCTGTCTGATCATTCAGACCCCAAACTATCATGGATTGATCGAAGATGGAGCTGCCATTGCGAATGCTGTACACACTTCCGGTGCCAAACTGATCGCCAGCTGCAACCCCATTGCCCTTGGTCTTCTTGAAACTCCGGGAGAATTTGGTGCCGATGTAGCTGTAGGTGAAGGCCAGCCATTGGGACTTCCGATAGGATTTGGTGGACCTTATCTTGGATTCATGGCTTCTACCAAAGACATGATGAGAAAGCTTCCTGGCCGGATCGTAGGTCAGACCACCGATGTGGATGGCAAACGGGCTTATGTCCTTACTCTTCAGGCACGTGAGCAGCACATCCGCCGAGAGAAAGCAAGCTCCAATATCTGTTCCAACGAAGCACTTTGTGCTATGACCGCCGCAGTCTATCTGTCGGCTATGGGTAGTGCCGGACTTGAAAAAGTGGCTGTTTCCTGTATGGCCAATGCCCGCTATCTGCTGGATGAATTGACTGCCCTGGGATTTACCAGGAAATATACCGGTGAATTTTTTCATGAATTTGTAACCACCTGTCCCTGTGATGCAGCTGTTCTCTCTGAAAAGCTGGCTGCACACGGATATTTATCAGGACTTGTGACCGGACAGTCTGAAATGCTCTGGTGCACCACTGAAATGAATACAAAATCTGAGATCGATAGTCTTATTGCTGTGATAAAGGAGGTGCTTGCATGAAACTTATATTTGAAATGGGGGCACCCGGAAGAGGCTGCGACCTGATCCCACCCTGCACAACCCCTGAAGTAACTATCAAAGTACCAATGCGTAAAAAAGCACTGCATCTCCCGGAGGTATCTGAGACAGAACTCAGCCGTCACTATACGGATCTGGCAAAACAGACACATGGAGTTAATGATGGTTTTTATCCTCTTGGCTCCTGTACCATGAAGTACAATCCGAAGATCAACGATGCTGCCTCTCTTCTCCCTGGATTTACCAACATTCATCCTTTGCAGGATACCAAGGATGTGCAGGGATGTCTGGAAGTACTCTCTTCCATTGAAGAAGCATTATGTGAGATCACCGGAATGCAGGCATGTACTCTTCAGCCTGCAGCAGGTGCTCACGGTGAATTTACCGGTCTCCTTCTGATCAAAGCATGGCATGAAAGCCGTGGTGACAGCAAACGTACAAAGATCATTGTTCCGGATTCTGCCCATGGCACCAATCCTGCCAGTGCAGCTATGGCTGACTTCGATGTGATCAATATCCCGTCCGATGAGCATGGGTGTGTAGATTTGGAAGCATTAAAAGCCGCTGTAGGTGATGACACTGCCGGCCTGATGCTCACGAATCCAAATACAGTTGGTCTGTTTGATCCAAATATTGCAGAGATCACCCGGATCGTTCATGATGCCGGCGGATTATGCTATTACGATGGAGCAAACTTAAATGCAGTTATGGGCATTACCCGTCCTGGCGACATGGGCTTTGATGTAATGCATCTGAATCTGCATAAAACATTTTCCACCCCTCACGGTGGAGGCGGGCCTGGAAGCGGACCAGTTGCCTGCAAAGATTTTCTGACGCCATTCCTTCCTGGACTTCGCATTGACAAACAGACAGACGGTACTTTCACAGCCAAGACTGCTGCCCATGCCATTGGAAATGTACGCAGCTTCTCTTCCAATTTCCTGGTTGTGGTCCGTGCTTTCTGCTATATCCTGACTCTTGGCCGTGAAGGTATTCCGGAAGCAGCCACTACTGCAGTGCTGAATGCCAACTATATGATGCACAAGCTGACCGGCCACTACAGGATGGCATACGATCACACCTGCATGCATGAGTTTGTCATGACATTGGAACAGGAAAAGCATGAGCGGAATGTTTCAGCCCTTGATATTGCCAAGGCATTGCTGGATCACGGTATCCATCCGCCCACTATGTACTTCCCGCTGATCGTCCATGAAGCGTTGATGATCGAGCCTACTGAGACAGAAAGCCGTGAAACATTGGATGAAGCAGTACAGATCTTCCTGGATGTACTAACAGAGTCCCAGGCCCATCCGGAAAAAATGCATGAATATCCATTTGAAACACCTGTCCGCAGGTTGGACGAAGTCGGTGCAGCCCGAAAACCTGTGGTACGTTATATCAGCTGGGAGATGACTCCCACCTCTATAGGGTGAGAAACAAGCTAGTATCAGTGGTGGGAGTCAATCCCCCAGCTGATATAGCCTCCGGCAGGATTGCAGAGGTGCGCAGTAGAAGTATGTCATGCAATTGCATGACGCGCACCTCGCAGCAAGAATGCCGAGGCATTCTTGAATTATAATCCCGAATAATATCGAACTAATCTCTAGCAGGAGGAATCCACGATGATACAGACTCTGACCACATACGAAAGCATGACTACCGATCCTTATACAAATCTTGCAGTGGAAGAATATCTGACCTTTCACGCAGAACCGGGAGAATGCATTTTATACTTATGGCAAAATGCACATACGGTTGTGATCGGGCGAAATCAGAATTGCTGGAAGGAGTGCCGTGTATCAGAACTGGAAGCAGACGGCGGCCATCTGGTCCGCCGCCTCTCCGGCGGGGGAGCGGTCTACCATGATCTGGGAAATCTGAATTTTACTTTCTGTATGCGCAAAGAAGATGCAGATGTAGACCGTCAGCTTCAGGTGATCATAGAAGCGGTTGCTTCCTTTGGACTGACTGCTGAGAAGACCGGTCGAAATGATGTGGCCATCAACGGACAGAAGTTTTCCGGAAATGCATTTTTTGACTCCAAGGGATGTTATTACCATCATGGGACACTGCTGCTGAATGTAGATACAGCTTCCATGTCCCGTTTTTTGAATCCTTCCAAAGCAAAATTGCAGTCAAAAGGTGTAAGCTCCGTCCGCTCCAGAGTAGTAAATCTGTCTTCCCTTTGTCCTCACATCACCGTGGACACCATGAAACAGGCTATGTTTACCGCATTTTCCAAAGTATATGGATTACCTGCTGTACCTTTGTGTGCAGATCGGCTGGAGCAGACTGCCATTTGCAAAGGCAGAGAGCGTTTCTCCTCGGATCGCTGGAAATACGGACCAAAGATTCCGTTCACTAATCGGCTGGAACAACGTTTTTCATGGGGTGAGGTTAATCTTGATCTTCATGTAAACGAAGGAATGATCACCGAAGCACTGCTTTCTTCTGATTCCATGGAGGCAGACTGGTTTTCTGATATCGGTACGGAATTTCAGGGTCTCCCTTATCGTACTGATGTACTTTGCAAAGCATTAGACCGATCTCTGGAACAACATATGGTTCCTGAAAATGTCCGTTCTGACTTAAGTCGGATGGTACAAGAACAAATCTAATGAAAAGGAGAGAATTTATCCATGGCAGAAATGACAACAACCATCTATGACCTGACTGTCATCGGTGCCGGCCCAGGCGGATATGAAGCAGCTCTGGAAGCAGCAAAGCTTGGGCTTCGCACTGCTCTGATTGAAAAGGATTCTCTGGGAGGAACCTGCCTGAACCGGGGATGTATCCCTACCAAAACACTGCTCCATTCTTCAGAACTCTATAAGGAAATCTGTAATGCAGAACGTTTTGGTGTCTCTGCAGAGCATGTCCAGGCCGATCTTAACAAGATTCAACAACATAAACAGACAACGATCACCACTTTACAAAAAGGGATTTCAGCTCTTTTAAAAGCAGCAAAAGTTACTATGTATCAAGGCCTGGGAACAGTTATCCATACCGGCACTGCTGCATCTGGCACTGAAGGGATCAAGCAGGTACAGATCACATCCGATGGGGCTGATCCTGTTATCATTGAGACGCGGCAGATTCTGTTAGCCTCCGGCAGTATTCCTTCTGTTCCACCGATTCCCGGACATGATCTGCCTGGTGTAATGACCAGTGATGAGCTGCTCTCCTGGAATCAGGAACCATTTTCTTCTCTGCTGATCATTGGTGGCGGTGTGATCGGTGTAGAATTTGCCGGAATCTGGCAGGCACTTGGAACCAAAGTCACGATCCTGGAAGCACTTCCTTCTTTGATTGCCAACATGGACAAGGAGCTAGGGCAGAGTCTGAAGCAATCCCTGAAGAAAAAAGGTGCAGATATCCATACCGGAGCCAAAGTACAGTCTCTGGAATCTACGGATGAGGGCCTCTTATGCACTTACACGGAAAAAGATACGGTCTGCACTTGCACTGCACAGGCGGTTTTGATCGCTACCGGCCGAAAGCCTTATACAGATGGGCTATTTGCTGATGGTCTTGCTCCTTCCATGGAACGTGGCCGTATCCTGACAGACGAACATTTTCAGACCAGCCTTCCCGGTATTTATGCCATCGGCGATGTAAATGGAAAACTGCAGCTGGCACATGCTGCCACTGCACAAGGAGTTCATGCTGTCCATCAGATTGCAGCAGCATTATCAAATGATACATCCAGCAGTGCTGTCTCACATATAAGTATCCCTGTCCTTGATCTTGTTCCCTCCTGTATCTATGCTACTCCGGAAATTGCTTCCATAGGTCTCACACTGGACCAGGCAAAAGAACAGGGACTTGCCGCCAAAAGTCATAAAATTTTAAGCTCTGCCAATGGAAAATCCGTATTATCCCTGCAGGAACGTGGGTTTATGAAGGTGGTCTATCTGGAAGAAACTCATGTGATCATCGGTGCACAGCTTCTTTGCGCCAGAGCCACTGATATGATCAGTGAATTTGCTGTTGCCATTGCCCAAAAGCTCACTCTGGAAGAAATGGCTTCTGTGATCCGTCCCCATCCTTCTTTCAGCGAAATGATCACCCAGGTCACCACCTTATAATGAAATCTCCAAACAAAAACTATGATTAAATTTTTTGTAACGTTTTCTCCTGCTTGTGACTTAATTATATAGAAAGACATCAGATAAAATAATTATACCGCAAGCAGGAGGAGCCTTATGAAACGATATTTAGGAATATTCATTCTGACAGTTATTGTTGGTTTATCCGGTTGTACATCTGAAACAGTTCAAACTCTTAAACGCTATGCGGAATTGATACCAGCGCCATACAGAGAAGTATTTCATCTATTCAGGTCATCTTCAATCTTAGCAAATTCTGCTTGTGCTTCTGCACGGTGTTTTGCCCCTTCTTCATGAATCTTAACCACTTCATGAATGGAAGTAATGATATCAGCATTTACCTTGCGAAGAGTCTCTACATCAACATTAGCTCTTTCTGATGCCAATGCAGCATTAAGAGCTTTTGCTGTATGTTCAATGCCCAATGCCAGTATCATCTGATTTCTCCAAAGCGGAATGGTATTAATAATGTCAGAACGAAGCCTGGCTACTACTTGCTGATCAGCATTCTGAAGTATTCTGATCTGTGGTGCCATCTGAATAGATATAAGTCTGGTTGTTTCCAGATCAAAAACTCTCTTTTCAAAACGTTGACATGCGTCCTCATAGTCTTTACAAAGCTGAATATCCAACTGATCCTGTGTTAATTCTGCTTTGTTTCTAAGTTCAGCCAGTTTTGTATTTCTTGCAATTTCAAGGGCTTTCTTCCCTGCAAGAATATACATTGTCAGTTCTTTATAGCATTCCAAATTCAGATCATACATCTGCTCAAACACATAAATATCTTTTGTCAAAGTTTGCTGATGTCTCTTCAGATCTTTTTCAATCTTTTTAATAATCGTCTCAGCACTTTCATAATTTGCGATCACATATGCAGCTTTCTGTTTTCCCTTCCTAAAAAGACCAAGTAATCCTTTTTTCTGTGGTACAGCCGTACTGTTAATTGCCACTTGAAGTTCACGTAAGCAGTCACCCACTTCACCGAATTCTTTTGTCTTTACAGTTCCCATCATTGACGAAGAAAAAGCCGAAATGCCCTTCTGTGCTGCAGTGCCATAAGAATTGACCATTTTAATATTCAAAATATCAATCTTTTTGGCAAATGCATCCACCCGTTGCTTTTCTTCGTCTGACAATATAGATTCATCAACAGCTCTTGCCTTCTGCCCCATCGCAGCCGTTATTTCTCTTGTATCACTCATGTTTTTCCCTCCGGATAAAGTCCGCAAATCATAAAAACATTCTCGCATTTGCATTTTTTGTATGATTGCTGTTATGATCTACAGGTGTGCCTCTTGAAGTATTTATAATAAACGCGGATGGTTTCCACATGCCAACATCTTCATCTGTACCTGCATTGCAGAACTCAGATTCAATATCATCATATACTGTAACATCAGAAGATAAAATGAAAAATCCAGCTTTCCATCAAAATTCATTTTCTTTGCATTCAATACCACACATTTATCATTCATGGTATAATTTTTCCTTGTAAATTACTTTAAGTTATTGAGATGGCACCTCTTTATCAGTTGGCCATGATTTCCTGAGAGCCACATAGGATATTAAAAAATTGGCAAGCCAGCCAGCTGGTACAGCAAGCCAGACAAATGCAATGCCAAAACGCGGCGCAAAAATCAACGCAACAGACAGACGAATCGCCAGGTTCACCATGTTTGCAATGAGGAACGGCCGCATAATTCCCAGCCCCCGAAGAACTCCATCAG
Organism: Blautia ammoniilytica; assembly: GCF_025566965.1. NCBI lineage: Bacteria > Bacillati > Bacillota > Clostridia > Lachnospirales > Lachnospiraceae > Blautia > Blautia ammoniilytica. The sequence goes on from NZ_JAOQJL010000057.1 coordinate 9,446, forward strand.
TTGCCATTTTGATTCCCATAAAGATGAAGAAATAGCCAAGCCATCTCATATAATCCTCGGATACCTGATAGGCTAGGACTGTTCCGTCTTTACCAAGAAACAACGATGAAATTTGCGTGTGCAGCGTTTCAATGACAATAAAAGCAATGGCTGCAAAGCACACATCCAGCACCAATGCAGCTTGATAGCCTTTTTTGATACGCTGGGGTTTGTTTGCGCCCAGGTTCTGGGAAACATATGGCGAAACTGCATTTCCGATGGAAACAAAAATCAGTGAAAAAACATTCTCTACCCGCATCGTTGCCGCATACCCAGCAAGTGCCTGCGTTCCGAAAGGATTTACAACTGCCTGCACGATCATCATACCAATAGACACTGTAGACTGCTGAAGAACCGAAGGTACAGCAATTTGAAACATGGAATGTAACTCCTGCCGGTCAAACCAGTCAAAGTGACTTTTATATCGCCTCATCCGATGTAAAAAAATCAGAAGCGAAAACACGGCAGAAATGCCTTGCGCAATCAAGGTTGCAAGCGCCGCACCAAACACACCCAGACCAAGACCGGCCACCATCCAAAGATCCATAAAGATGTTTAAGAGTGACGAGAATATCAGGAGTCCCAGTGGAATTTTTGATTCGCCTATGGAAGTGAACATCGTTGAAAGGATGTTGTACATAAACAAAAATAGAAAACCTACAAAATAGACCCGCAAATACAGCACTGCATCATCCATTATATCGACAGGGGTTTGTAACGCACTCATCATCCAGTGAGAAAAGCAAAAACCAAAAACACCAAGAACGATACTCAGAATTAAAAAGCTAAGTAAGGACGTTGATACAATAGTTTTCATTTTTCCATACTCCCTGGCACCGAAATAACGGCTCACCAGCACACCGGCACCCACACCGGCACCCAGTGCCACACAAATGAAAACATTGGTCAGCGCTGCACAAGCACCCACAGCTGCAAGAGCGGAGGAGCCCACAAACTGACCGACGATAATAGAGTCAGCCATATTATATATTTGCTGAAAAAAGCTGCCGAGAATCATCGGCATTGCAAAAACCGTCAGTGCTTTAAGGGGCGCATCTGTGATTAAATACTCATCTTTTGACATTATCATATTCCTCCACAGGTTTCATAATTCCACGTGTTCTTCTCTTCATCTAAATCAAATTGCATATTCAGAATGTAAGTTTTAAATTACGTTGCGTAATAATTATATGCAGTTACAGCAATTTAGTCAAGCTACTGTTTACTTTTGGTAATATGAATGATATGATATTTTAGAAATGCTATATTATTTTACAGGAGGAACACTTATGTACCTGGACGGTTTAGATGCACTGGATCAGAAGATTATCCAGCTGCTTATAGAAAATGCACGTATCTCTTACTCTGATATCGGTGAAAAAACTGGCATTTCCAGAGTAGCAGTAAAGGCCCGAATTCAGGCTCTGGAGAAAAAAGGCGTGATTGAAGAATATACAACAATAATAAACCCTCAAAAAATCAATGGTGCTGTATCATGCTATTTTGAAATTGAAACAAAGCCAGGCCACCTGCCGCAGGTAACAGATATATTATATAAAAATGATACAGTCACACAGATTTACCGTGTCACCGGAAGAGACAAGCTGCATGTACATGCTGTCGCTTCATCAAGTGATGAGATGGAACGCTTCCTGCTCAATGTTATTGATACACTGCCCGGCGTTATCAGCTGCAGCTGCAATACAATCTTATCACGTATTAAAGATATTAAAGGATTACGGCTATAGAAATCAGATTGCTCGGATTACACTGGCTGCTATAGGCATCTGTTTCCTCCGAATTCAGACTCCAGTTGATTCTTCATAAATAGACTTTCCATCCATTGCTGCACATACCATACAGACTGCACTCTGGCGATCTCTTTATGAAAGTATCTTTCCAGAGAAAGATTTTTTCTTTTTACATATGGTCTTTTTCAGTTATTTTGCGAATAACCCGGCATGGATTTCCAGCTGCCAGACTATAGGGAGGAATATCTCTTGTCACAACACTTCCTGCGCCTATTACACAGCCCTCTCCTATACTAACGCCACCACAAACAACCACATTGGATGCCAGCCAGCAATTATCTTTTATAGTTATTGGCTTCGCATATTCAAGATTATAAAAACTTCCATCTTCTCTTTTCCTGATATTACGTTCTTCAGGTAATAATGGATGCATAGGAGTTGCCAATGTAACGTTAGGACCGATCATCACATTATCTCCTATATGTATTTCACATACGTCTAAGCATGTAAAATTAAAATTAACAGAACTGAATTTTCCAAAGAAAGTATTACATCCATAATCAAAATTGCAAATTCTGCTCGAACGGTACGCCTATTCTGAAATCAGCGGTACATTCATTCTGATTTAGCGGTACGCGTTTTCTGCTCAAAACGGTAC
>NZ_JAOQJL010000058.1:0-11242 GCF_025566965.1 Blautia ammoniilytica
TTTTTGCGTATAACAATGGGTCACCACCCGCGAAGCAGGTGGGTTATAGTTCAAAATGCCTACACGCTGCGTAGACATTTTGAACAGGCTAAAGCCGTACCAAAATAACCGGACAGAGCCATCCGTAGTGATGACTGCTGTCCGGTCAACAATACATATTTGGTAACTGTTTTTACCCGCAGTTACCTTATTTTTTTCTGTATTTCCATAGACCGTGCAAAGCATAAGAAATAAAAAAGCAGGTACTTTTCACAGGTCCATACCCAACATAACGGTACACATGGTAAGTCATCCTGGCGGATTTCAGCTTATTTCTGGATTTTCCTCCTTCAGAGAGGCGATATTTCAGGTAGGGCCTGTCGATTCCTACTGCAGGTCCATATTTCTTCAGAATCTTCAGCCAGGTAATATAGTCCTCATGGCTGTCATCATGCTCCATGGGAAATTCCAAAGCAGCCTCTTTCTTTACCACAACAGACGAACAGTTAATACTGTTATGACTTAACAAATCCCGATAAGTGACAGTTTCTTTTACCGGAATGTATCGACCGGTATCTGCACCGGAAGAGTCCATCAAAGTGCGTCCGGTAGAACATAACACCCGGCCTGTACTCTTCAGCTGCTTTAGCTGTGCCGAAAGCTTACCTTCTTCCCACCAGTCATCTGCATCGAGAAAAGCGATGTATCTGCCTCTGGCTTCTCTTACACCACGATTTCTGGAACCTGCCGCTCCTAAATTGGATGAATTACGAAAATACCGAAAATTCTCCCTGCCTTCATACTCTTTCAGGATCCCGGCTGTACCGTCCCATGATCCGTCATCGATTACCAACAATTCCAGGGATACATCCTGAATAAAGACAGACTCTATAGCCTGACGGATGTATTTCTCTCCATTGTATACAGGCATGACCACAGATACTTCAGGCATTCTCATTCTTTTCCCCTCTCATCTGTTGAATCCTTAAGGGCATTCTTCTGCTTGTCATCCACACCTTCGGATACTTCCTTCTGAAAAAAGATCTTCACAGTCATGAATAAAAGCTTAATATCCAGTACAAAAGAATAATTCTCAATATAAAACAGATCCAGCTTCAGCTTATCGTAGGGGGTTGTATTGTACTTCCCGTAAACCTGGGCATAACCGGTAAGTCCTGCCTTAACTTTCAGGCGGTAATAAAACTCCGGTATCTCCTTTTCATATTCCTGCATGATCTCTGTACGCTCCGGCCTTGGTCCCACCAAAGACATATCCCCCTTAAATACATTAAACAGCTGGGGAAGTTCATCCAGATGGAGATTCCTCAGTACATGCCCAACCGGTGTGATCCTGGAATCGTGCTTAGAAGCAAGACGTGCACCATTTTTCTCAGAGTCCACCCGCATGCTGCGGAATTTGTAGATCATAAATTCTTTCCCATCGCAGGTAAGCCTGCTTTGTGTATAAAACACCGGGCCGTGATCATACAATTTCACTATCAGTGCAATGATCAGCATAATCGGCGAAAGGATGAGCAAGCCAAGACCAGACACCAGAATATCCAACATTCTTTTGGCAGCTCTCTGCTCCACGGATAATCCCATATTCCTTGACATAAGAAGCGGTGTATCAAACAAATGGATCCTGTCTGTACCGATCAGAATAATATCAGAAATCTTAGGACTCATATAACATCTGATAGAATGGGCAAAGCAATATTTCAGATAACGGTTGCGCACTGCAGATGGCAGATCCCAGATGATCACACCTTCATACTCTTTCATCATCTGATGGATCCGTTCTTCTCCTTCACGAATATGAACCTTACCGCTGATATCATATTTGTCACGTCTGGAATTCATCTTATGGATCAGATCATCACCTGGATCCCTGTCACCGTAGATCACCAGAAGCTTCCTAGCCCGATACAGCCTGGAATAAATATATCTGGATCCCCAGATCCATATAATGATCAGAAGCAGCTGAACCACCGTCATACTGATCATTGGCTTAGCTTCCAAAAACCAGCGGTTGATCAGTGTGATCTGAAAATATACTACCACATTCGTACATATGGTTGCCAATGTTAGTGAATAAAATACATCGATCCTCTTCAGATAGCCAACCTTCAGGCCACCGTACAGTCGTGAAAACATGGTATTGATCAGTGCATAAATTGCGATCAGTACCCAGTTACCTCTTCGCCAGAATGGCTCGTCGATCCGGATCCTGTAAAAATCATACCACACATATGCAAACACTGCTGCCTGTGCCAGAATGATCAGACTTGCAAGGCAGAACACGATAAACCGTTTATAATCTTCTCTTTTACTCACGATATCCCTCTTCTGTTTCATTTGCTTTCATTGATGTCTTTTGTCCTGACATCTGTTATTCTTTGTATTATAGCGAATATATATCCTTTCGTCCAGTCTAATTTCCTGTATCCTGTGCTGTTGCGGTCTTGTGATAACAACCGATAACCGTTATAATAATAGGAACTATATGATTAGGAACTATATGATGTTGGGAAAAAAAACAACGGAACAGGGGGCAATTTATGAACACACCTAAAGTCAGTATTATTCTGCCGGTTTATAATGTAGCAGAGTTTCTTCCTGCATGTCTGGACAGCCTGCTTGACCAGACCCTGGATCAGTTAGAGATCGTAGCGGTCAATGATGGAAGCACCGATACAAGCGCAGCTATCCTGCAAGCCTACCAGGAAAAATATCCTTCCAAACTTTTTGTTTACACAACCACAAACCATGGGGTAAGCCATGCCCGCAATTACGGTTTTTCCAAATCCCATGGTGAATATGTATGGTTTGTAGACAGTGATGACTTCATCCAGCCTTCCGCATGTGAACAGCTGTACACCAAGGCGGTTCAGGATGACAATGACCTTGTGTTATTTTCATACTATAACATAGATATGAGTTCCGGTAAAAAGACTCCATTTCCCATGCGTCATCACAACCAGAATTTTTCATTTTCCGAAAAGCCATATGAAATGTCCATTCTTTCCCCCTACCCATGGATCAAACTGATCCAAAGAGAGCTTTTTGAAGGCCTGGCATTTCCGGAAGGAATCCGTTTTGAAGATCTTCCGGTGGCATACCTTCTGGCTGCCAAAGCACGTAATGTGGGAATAATAGATGAATGCCTTTACAATTACAGGAAAAATGTTGGTTTTCTCGGCAGCCTGACCCCCGCCACTGCCGATATTAAAAAAGCAGTTATTTACCTGAAAGACTGCATGAATTCCCTGGGCTTTCTTGAAACCTACAGAACCGAGATCGATTTCATCACCATCCGGCACTTTTTTTTCCGTTTCTGGAAGCTTCTCACCAACTATGAAACCAAAAAAAAGGATCTGAAGCTTGATCTTATCAACCAGCTTTTTGATTATATAGATGCCTTTCTGCCAGATTGGCAGAATAATCATTATGTAAAATACGCACTTCCGGATCACTTGTTCCAGTTGCTTTATCTTTACGGTTCCCGCAAGGAAATGCTTCATTTTGTGAACACCTGTGACGGAATGTCCCCAAACCAGCAAAAGGCATGGCTGAAAGATTACAAGGCAGGTCATAATAACGCTTATATTTTCAGTGAAGATAGACTGATTGATCAGGAACAGCCTGCAAAAGAATCCTATCTGGCTTCCAATACCAGGGTTTTGCCTGAACCTGGCTATATTTTTCTGGAATCCATGGAGGGGCAGGATATCCATCCGCTTTTCCTTACCCTGCTTTCCGGCAGCTTTGCGAAAGGAACCCGGGTCTTTCTTTCCCTTACCGCCAAAGCACGTCCTGTATGGCAGAGACTGAGCCAATCCTATCAGCTGGATACCTCCTGTGTTACCTTGATTTCCCCTGACTCTGAAGATTATGGGATTGCCCTTGCACAATGTGGCAGGCTGATCACAGACCAACCTCTTCCCTGGTATTTCCATAAGGGTACAAAACAGAGGCATATCCTTCTTTGTACGGAAAGCCTGATTCCTGTTACCAGTGCCAACTGCCTGACTTCCAGACATGATCTGGCCAGATGGCAGCATACCATGTTTACCTGTGATCTTATTGTTTTCCCAAACAAAGATATACTGGAAAATTATATGGAGCACGCCATGATAGCGGGGATCTGCCACACAGATACTTACTTTTCCACAGATAATGCTGCTCTTTCCACATATTTATTGAAAGAACTGTGGACACCAGTGGATCCTTCTCTTCCCATATTTACGGAGGCTGATATCTTTCGTCAGAATGAAGGACTGGCAGCAGATACAAAACTGCTGTTCTGCTGTCCTTTGTTTGCGGGAAAAGACCGAAAACAGACCTTTCACTATGTAAGAAGCTTCACTGATGCTTTATATCAGCTGGACAATGACTTAACGGACAAGCAGATCCTGTATCTGGCTCCTGCTCCCGGATACCAGGTGGATTGCAGCAGTTTCAAACATATACGCCTTTTGCCGATCCAGTATTCCATTACAGATCTTATCCGGTCCTGTGATGTATTGATCACCGATTACCGCAGCATTCTGATGGCAGACTGTAATTTGCCAACATCCGTTCTCCGTTTTTTACCTGAAGATGATCCATATCCATTGTCGTCTTCCCTGCAAAAAGCCTTGCAATTTGTCCCGGCTTGTACCAATGCACCTGCGCTGATCCGCCAGCTTCAGGCCACTTTGTCAGTATCGGATGCTTTCGCTTCTGATATGTTACAGGCAGCAAAAATGCCTGAATCCCGGGAATTGTCCAGTCATCCCGGATCCGGTGATTTATCACAGAATGATACAGCTGTTCCATCCATAAAGGAGCATATCCTGTGGTTTACCGGCCGCAAAATATCCTCTGAACAAATGGATCAATTGAGCAGCTTTATATCCCAGCATCCGGATGCCCAGATTTGGCTTTCCTATAATGTACTTCAGGATCCTAAGGCAGAAGCATATCTGAATATCCATTTTCCGGACATCTGGTATCTTCCCCTTCGGATTGATCCAGCCAGAAGCCTTTTCTGGAAAATATCCAGCTTCTTTATTACCCGGCTGGGGCTGGCCTCTATTTACCCTCCCGGCAGGATGCTCCGCCTGGGAAAACAGGCATACACCCGTTATTTCGGTCCTGTTTCCTTTGACCAGGTATTTATCCAGGCCACAGACAATCTGCAGACCATTGCCTTTTGTGCAGCTGCTGCCCCAAATGTGAACTGTAACTTAAAGGCGCCGGGGGCAGATGCCTCCTTTGCCAAACGCTGCCAGACTGTCTTTGCCCATCGACTGGCAGGAAAAGAACCGGGAACAGGGTAACTTTACAACACATCTTAAATGTGCTACCCTTTTTAGATCGTAACTGTTCTACATTCCTACAGTTACTTGTCAAGATGTACTTCCATTCCCTTTGGCGGTGACATTTTAATTCAAGAATGCCTCGGCATTCTTGCTGCGAGGTGCGCGTCATGCAATTGCATGACATACTTCTCCTGCGCACCTCTGCAATCCTGCCGGAGGCTATATCAGCTGGGGGATTGACTCCCACCACTGATACCAGCTTGTTTCTCATCACCTATAGAGGTGGGAGTCATCTCCCAGCTAATATAAAAATCCACGAAAGGACCGCAAAATGCGGCAGGCAAATAATATGAAAATAGCAGTTGCAGGTACAGGCTATGTAGGTCTTGTGACAGGAGTTGCCCTGGCCAACGCAGGCCATCATGTAACCTGTGTAGATGTTGACGAACATAAAATCCAACTGATGAAGCAGGGAATATCCCCTATCTACGAACCAGATCTGGAGCCTTTGATGCAGAAAAATAAAGAACGGCTTTCCTATACTACGGATTATGCCAGTGCCTATCAGGATGCCCAGGCCATTTTTGTAGGTGTTGGAACCCCAGAAAAAAAGGATGGCTCTGCGAACCTGAAATATGTATATACAGTGATCGACCAGATTGCCCAGACCCTGGATACTGATTGTGTAGTTGTGATCAAATCCACAGTTCCTATCGGTACCAATGACAAAATCGAAAAGCGGCTGACCCAGCAGATCACTGCCAGAAGAAGCAAGCTGGGGCTGTCTCCCATCCGTGTGGAAATCGCCTCAAACCCGGAATTTCTTTCCCAGGGCACTGCTGTAAAAGACACTCTCCATGCTTCCCGTATTGTCATCGGAGTAGAATCTGACTGGGCACGTGATCGCATGAAGGAAGTTTATCAGGAATTTCATCAGCCTTTTGTATTTACAGACCGCAGAAGTGCAGAAATGGTAAAATACGCATCCAACGATTTTCTTGCACTAAAGATTTCATATATCAATGAAATTGCAAACCTTTGCGAACTTCTGGATGCCAATATTGAAGACGTGGCAAAGGGTATGGGCCTGGATCCACGCATTGGCAACAGATTCCTAAAGGCAGGGATCGGCTATGGCGGCTCCTGTTTCCCAAAGGATACCAAAGCTCTTCACTGGGTTTCCAATTATTATGAAAAAGAACTGAAAACGGTTAAAGCCGCTATTGAAGTAAATGACATCCAGAAAATGAAGCTTCTTAAAAAGAGCCACAAATACTATGATTCCCTTGAAGGACTGAAGGTAGCCGTTCTGGGGCTGACTTTTAAACCGGACACAGATGATCTGCGGGAAGCGCCTTCCCTGATCAACATCCCCATCATGCTGGATGACGGAGCCAGGATATTTGCCTGGGATCCCATCGGTATTCCGAATTTTAAGAAATACTATCCGGATGAGATCACCTACTGTTCTTCCATTGAGGAGACCTTAAAGGATGCGGATATCTGCTTTATTTTTACTGAATGGGCTCAGATCCGGGACTTTGATATCCTCCGCTACAAAGAGCTTATGACCCACCCTATCATCCTGGACGGACGTAACTGCTACCCTTCCCATAACTTTAAAAACACCGGCATTATCTACGATTCTGTAGGGCGCCGTACAGTACAATAAAAGGGACTGTTTTTGACATACAATATTGGTAACTGTCAAGAATGCCTCGGCATTCTTGCTGCGAGGTGCGCGTCATGCAATTGCATGACATACTTCTCCTGCGCACCTCTGCAATCCTGCCGGAGGCTATATCAGCTGGGGGATTGACTCCCAGCTGGTATACTCACATTTGCCAATATTTTTCAATCACTGTTCCTGTATGGAGATAATAGACAATTATGAAATTAAGTGTAATCATCCCTGTCCATAACGCTGCACCCTATTTGCCGGCATGTCTGGACAGTGTACTTTCTCAGGATCTTACAGATCTGCAGGTGATCTGTGTGGATGACGATTCCACTGACCAGTCAGCCCAGATTATCACTAATTACACACATAAGGATTCCCGTGTGATGCTGATCCGCCACCCTATGACCATGTATGCAGGTTCCTGCCGTAATACAGGTCTGGTTGCTGCTACCGGTGAATATGTGCATTTCCTGGATTCTGATGACATTGTGGAAAAAGGTGCATATCGCCGTTATTATCAGCTTGCCAAAGAAATGGATGCAGATATGGTCAAAGGAAAAAGCCGCTGTTTTGATAACGCCACCGGCCAGATTTCCTCTACCGCCATCCTTCGTTTTTCCGGCCTTCCGGAAAATTATTATGGCAAGGCAGTCAGTTTTTCACAGAATCCCAGTGCCTTCAGCCATGTAAGTGTTGTTCCCTGGAATGGAATTTACAAAAGACAGTTCCTTCTGGAGCATCGTCTCTGGTTTAATGACTTTATCTGTGTAAATGACCGTTCCTTCTTTAACGAAGTATCCCTTGCGGCAGACAGGGTGGTATTTACCAAAGACCGGCTTGTAAAATACAGGATCAACAACAGCCAGTCCCTGGTAGGAAACAGAGCACGTAATTTCCAGTGCCAGTTCCGCTCTTTTGCCTTGATCCGGAAACAATGCCAAAAGTACAATATTACCGGTGCTGCTCTTGCAGAAATCCTGAACCGGGAACTGACAGACCTTTTTATCTGGTACCGTAAATACAGGAATGTCCCGGAAGTACAGGAAAGCATTGTCTCCTCCACTACAGAATTTGCCCGTAGCCTGGATATTCTGCCTCTGAAGGACTATCCTCCTGTTTTTAAATGGTATTATGATTATCTGCTGCTGACCCAGGATCATATTCTTACTATTGCACTCCATTTAAGCAGTTCAGCTGAGCAGCTTACCAAGTGTATGGAAAGCATCTTGCTTCAGGACATGCCCAAATTCCGGGTATATGGTATTGCCCCTTCCGGCACAGATACTTCTGTATACCAGTCTTTTATGGACAAAGACACTCGCTTCTGTGGGGTTCTTCCTTCTTCCGGAGATATTCCCAAAGAGAATGTTTATTTTCTGGAACTTAAACCCACAGTTCTGAAGGATGCCGATACCTTTCAAAAGCTGATCCGCCACTCCATGGAAACAGCTAAAAACATGGCACCTGTAATTCTTACCCTTTAAACAATTATTTACAATCATTCAGAAAGGATCTTTATTATGGCATTTAATCCACTAAAAATGATGCAATTCAAAAACGCCTGGGATGGATTTACCCAACGTCATCCCAAATTTCCGCAGTTTATGGCTGCTGTACAGCAGCATGGGATCCAGGCAGGTTCTATTATCGAGGTTCAGATCAATACTCCTGATGGCAAAAATTTTACCACTAACCTTAAGGTATCTGAAGAAGACATCCAGGCCCTCCGCAGTCTTCAGGATATGTAATCAATTTTTCTCAAATTTTATATATTTTTTGCACAAAAATATGGAAATCTGCACCAATAATATGTATAATATACTTAAGAATATTGTTTTTTATATTCATAAAAGCATCCAAGAAATGAAAGTGAGGGCTCACTATGAAGCAAAACAGCATGTTAGCGATGATCCTGGCCGGAGGGCGGGGAAGCCGTCTCCACGAGCTTACCAACAAAGTGGCAAAGCCGGCAGTTTCCTATGGTGGAAAGTACCGTATTGTAGATTTTCCTCTCAGTAATTGTGCCAACAGTGGTATTGATGTTGTAGGCGTTCTGACCCAGTATGAATCCATTCTGTTGAACAGTTATGTAGCAGCAGGAGGACGCTGGGGACTTGATGCCAAAGACAGTGGTGTTTATGTACTGCCGCCTCGCGAAAAAGCAGATGTAGGACTTGATGTTTACCGAGGTACCGCAGATGCCATTTCCCAGAATATTGACTTTATTGATTCCAGGTCTCCAGAATATCTTCTCATTCTGTCCGGAGATCATATTTATAAAATGAATTATGCCCAGATGCTTGCCTTCCACAAAGCAAGCAAGGCTGATGCCACTATCGCAGTGATTGAAGTTCCTATTAAAGAAGCAAGTCGCTTCGGTATTATGAATACAGATGGCGAAACTGACCAGATCGTAGAATTTGAAGAAAAGCCGGCAGAGCCGAAGAGCAATCTTGCTTCCATGGGTATTTACATTTTTAACTGGAAGCTGCTCCGCAAAATGCTGCTTGCAGATATGAAGAATCCGGATTCCAGCCACGACTTCGGTAAAGATATCATCCCCACCATGTTAAACGACGGAAAGCGCCTGTTTGCTTATCGCTTCAAAGGCTACTGGAAGGATGTTGGTACCATTGATTCCCTTTGGGAAGCAAACATGGATCTTCTCAGCCCGAACAATGAGCTGGATCTTAATGACCCTACCTGGAAGATCTATACCGAAGATGTAACCACCCTGCCTCAGTATATCGGTCCGGAGGCCAGTGTAACCAATGCATACATCACTCAGGGTTGTATTGTAGAAGGTGAAGTTAAAAATTCCGTTCTGTTCACAGGCTCCAAAGTACGTCCAGGAGCAAAGGTGATCGACAGCGTACTTATGCCAGGCGTTGTTGTAGAAGAAGGCGCAGTGGTGCAGCGTGCCCTTGTAGCCGATAATATCCACATTGGTAAGAATGCTGTGGCAGGCAGTGCAGACAGCGAGCACATCGAGCTTGTTGCACAACGTATAAAGGGGGTGGAATAATATGTATAGCGCATTTGGCATTGTAAACTCATCACCTCGCAACATCCTTGTAGAGGGACTTCAGGATTATCGTCCTATCGGTGCTTTCTCTTTCCTTGGAAGATACCGTGTGATCGACTTCCCGATCTCCAATCTTAGTAACAGTGATATCGACCGGATTCAGGTATACATGGATAATAATAAGCCTCGTTCCCTGATCGAACATGTTGGCACAGGTCGTCACTACAATATCAACTCCAAAAGCGGTCATCTGCAGCTTCTTTTTTCAGGTGCCAGATCCTGGAGAGATGTATATAATACAGATATTGCAGCTTATATTGAGAATATGGAGAGCATTGAGAAGATGCATCACCCTTACGTAGTGATCCTTCCCAATTACATGGTTTATTCACAGGATTTTGACACACTGATCGGCAGTCATATTTCTTCAGGAGCAGATATTACCCTGCTGTATCATACCATTGACAACGCAAAGGAATCCTGTCTCCATTGCAACATCGTGAATCTGAACCGTCAGAAGGGTGTGCTTTCCATTGAGCCAAATCCTGGCACAGCAAAGAACCGTAATATTTTCATGGATACCTATGTTATGAAAAAAGACCTTTTCATCAGCCTGGTCAAAAAGGCGGCTGCCTATTCTTCCATGTTCTCTTTGTTGGACATTGTAAATGCAGCATGCACAGGTCAGATCGAAGGCATGGATCTGGATGTACGTGGTATCCCTCACAAAGGCTTCTTTGCACCTATCACAGATTTCCGCAGCTATTATGATGCTAATATGGCTCTGATCAACATTAAAGAGGCCCAGAACCTTTTCGGTGAAGGATGGCCAATTTATACCCGTACCAATAACTCCTGCCCTACCCACTATATGGATGGTGCAGACATTCGCAATTCCATAGTATCCAACGGCTGTCTGATTGAGGGTACTGTAGAGAATTCCATTATTGGACGTGGTTGCGTGATCAAAAAAGGAGCTGTTATCAAAAACAGTATTATCCTTGCAGACACACTGATCGGTCAGGATGTTCATCTTGAGAATTTTGTAGTTGACAAGCATGCCAGACTGATCCGTGAAAAGGAGATCATTGCACCAGTTGGTAACCCTGGATACATCAAGCGCAGAGACACCTTATAATATGCTCTATTTTTTTCGATAATAGTCGCCCCCACCCGTGAAACGGGTGGCTCGTAGGATGGCTATAAGCCTTTAATGCTAGGCCAGCGTCTCAAGGCGCTGGCTTTCGCTTT
>NZ_JAOQJL010000059.1:0-10795 GCF_025566965.1 Blautia ammoniilytica
TTATTTTACTCTGAGGTATTTTTTTCTCAACCTTCTTTCTCGGAATTCCTTATATTTGAATTATACAAGAAGCTCCTTTACACTCTGAAGGAGTTTCTCAATAAATGTATAGGTTGGTTTCTTCTTTTCCCACAATAAGAACATCCGTGGAATCCTTAATTTTATTTTTACCCGGCCACTTCAGAGCATTATGCAGATGCGCCAGTGTCTGAATGCAGGGAACCAGCTCGATTCCAAACATGGAAGCGTATGCATCCATCTCCTGGATTTCAGCTTTTATATAGCGTCCGCGGTAGCTGCCGAAATAGGGTTCTCCAGGTACTTCGTAGGTATCTTCTGTATACAGCATCAGTACATTCATTCCCATTTTGGCAAGTGTCCGAATGACAGATTTTACTTTTTCTACTGTAAACACAGCATTTCTGGAGCAGTCCAGCATAAATCCGTTCCGTTCAAAATATACCGTTTCCTGATTTTTTTTCCGGAATCTGCTTCATCGCTTCCAGTAATGCCTCTGTTCCCGCCTTTAGTTTTTCACATCCCATAACTGAAAGTGCAAACGAAAGCTACATAGCCTTTTTTCTCCTTTTGCCGTTACGTTCTAGTAAATCTGCTTTAGTATATACCAGCATGTTTCTTTTTGTCTATGGACAGAATAATTGGAAATATAGACAAAATGAGAGGCCAGATCAGATTTATTCTGCCCGGCCTACCTTTTCTTCATTTTTTCACTGTCAATCAGATCATAAATCATATCCAGAAAGTCAAGTATCCTGGCTTCTCCCACGGAATCATCCAGTAAAACACCGATCCAGTGCTTTTTGTTCATATGATATCCAGGTAAAAGACCATAAGTCTGTGTGAGCAGGCTAACCATTTCGGGATCACATTTCACATTCATGATATCGACTTTACCTTTTTCTGGTAATCCGAGATATTTTCCCTCTACGCACATAAACACAGCATACCATTTCCTGTTTCTGTGTCTGAGTACAGCAGAATTTGGATCTCTTTTCCAAAGATATTCTGGCTCTGTCCCGTACTGCTCTTTTACGTACTTATAAATTGCTTCTTTTTTCACAACCAAATTCTCCTAACTTTTCCTCATAAAGATAAAAAGCATTACCGCATCACGATAACGCCCTTTCTCACTGTAATAGGAACAATACAATTGATAGCACAATTGGAATTACTCACGCCAAAATTGACGTAGCCACCTTCCAAAAAGTTTTCCGTTTTAATTTTATAAGATGTTCGTAAGAGTTCTCTATAAGCTGGTGTATTTTATGATACTCAATATATGCATTTTCAAATTCCGTATATGCCTCTTCAACATCTTCAACCATATTTTCTTTTGCCGCAATTAATTGTTGTTTAGCTTTGGCTACAGTTTCGCAAAGCTTACTCCAAAACTCTCCATTATCAATCACTGTTAAATCAGTAAAACGATAAGTATGTATAAATTCCTTATAAAAATCACTGTATGCAAGACATAAATACTTATAACAGTCTAATATACAGCGTTTCATATGACTGTTTGCTTTATTGATATTTATTTCTATAATGTTTTCATCATCAGTTTCGTAACACTTTGCAGTGTGACTCATAATTGACCGGACTTCATTTAAAATTTCTACAGGAAATTCATTTTCCATAACCTCAAGCTGTGCTACATATGGTTTCACCGTATTTTGGTATTGTTCATATATCATGCTGATTTGTTCCTGATATTTTACCTGATATACTACTGTATGAAGTTTGCTTTCCGGCATTATTTTATCCTCGCTAGCTCTTCATTAACTTTATCCATTGTTTTGATGCGTCTTCTAGATAGCAATGGATTTCCTCTTCCTATTTTTCTTTTATCAACCTTACCTGAAAAAATCAACTTGCGGTTGTTTCTCTTTTGAATATAGGATATCTCTTCATCACAATCCATATTTACAATATCCTTGTATCTTTTCCCAAGCATTTTTTCAAGTATCTCCTGTGATGAGTTACTGATTTTATACATGCCTATCCCCACACTTTTCTTCATTATCCTTTATATGGTTTATGTATCGTATTATACACATATCCGAACGTTTCAATGCAAACAAATATGGTTTTACTATAAAAGTCCTAAATACCATTGTCAACGAATTTTTCGTATATTTACATGTTTACCGTCTCATAACCAACTCTCTCACTTCGAGCATGTAGCAAAAAATCTATCATACCAGATAAGGAATGCCAAAACTGTCCAGATTTTACGGCTGTTATCTGCCTTTTTATCTTTATGGTCGTTCAGGAGCTGAAGCAGTTTCTCTGTATGGAAAAATTCTTCTGCTTCTTTCGAGGTAAATAAATCTGTTACCATCTGATACCAGTCATTCTGCCGCAGCCACACACGGATTGGAATGGGAAAGCCAAGTTTCTTCCGTTCATCGGTTTCCTGTGGAAGAAATCCTGAAACAGCTTTACGGAAAATATATTTGGTTGTACCCGCTGCAATCTTGGCTTCTTTCGGAAGCTTTGCTGCAAAATCAAAAACTTCTTTATCCAGAAATGGTACTCTGACTTCCATGGAATGTGCCATGCTCATTTTATCTGCTTTCTGCAAAATATCGCCAGGAAGCCAGTAGTTCAGATCTACAGACTGCATTTTTTCCATGTCTTGAAGTGATCCTCTGTTTTCTGACTCAAGCTCTTCATAAAATGGTCTTAAATATTCCTGTGTGGAAGGTCCTGTTACTTTATTTTTCAAAATCTGTGCTTTCTCTTTTTCACGGTAAATATATGCATTTCCGATGAAACGTTCTTCCACTTTCATTCCTGCACGGATAAGGAAATCCCGACCTTTCACGTCTGGCAGCTTTGCGGCCAGTTTTCTGACAGCGCGTCTGAGCACGAACGGAATCCAGGCAACTTTTTTCAATGCTTCAGGTTCTCTGTAAATATTGTATCCACCGAAAAGTTCATCTGCGCCTTCCCCGGAAAGGACTACCTTAACATGTCCGGCAGCCTCTTTGGAAAGAAAATAAAGTGCAACTGCAGAGGCATCCCCAAGTGGTTCATCCATATGGTACATCACATCTGGAAGGGCATCCCAGAATTCCTGCTTGGATATGATTTTCACATGGTGTTTCAAACCTGCTTTTTCTGCCACTTTGGCAGCTTTGTTTACTTCACTATATCGGTCTCCCTCATCAAATCCCACTGTAAATGCCTGGTCTGCACCGGAGGAAGAAGCCAGATACCCGGAGTCCACTCCACCGGATAAAAACGCGCCGACTTCCACATCACTTAACATGTGGTGCTTCACCGAATCCTTTAAAATCTCTGCAAGCTGGCTCCGCAGCTGCTCCATATTTGTCTTACGGTCCCACTTGCCAGGTGTAAGCTTTGTTTTGAAATAAGTCTTTATTTCATAGTTTCCGTTTTTATATAAAAGCATATGTCCGGGCATCAGTTTATAAATCCCCTTAAAAAAGGTCTCTTTCAGAGGGGAATATTGAAATGACAAATACTGCTCCAGTGCCTTCTGATTTACTTTTCTTTCATAACCTGGAAATGCAAGGATACTCTTAATTTCAGAAGCAAATACAAAGTGTCCATCTATTTCGGCATAGTACACAGGCTTAATTCCAAAGAAATCCCTTGCAAGCATCAAAGTCTGCTCTTTTTCATCCCATACTGCAAACCCAAACATTCCCCTGAGCTTATCCAGTGCCTTCTCCCCATACTGCTGAATGGTATTTACCAGAACCTCCGTATCGGAATGGGTACGAAAAGAAATGCCGGAAGCCTCAAGTTCTTCCCGCAGTTCTTTATAATCGTAAATTTCCCCATTAAAGACAATATGCAGATTTCCATCCGCACTTTCCATAGGCTGCTGCCCATCTTCTAAATCAATAATACTAAGTCTTCGAAAGCCCAGCGTAATATTCTCCCTGCACAAAGAGTCCTTACTATCCGGGCCTCTATGCGCAATGGCTTTCATCATCCTTTCAATTACTGTCTTCTGATCCTGTCTGTAACCTGTAAATCCACAGATTCCGCACATTTCTTCCTCCGTATCCATTTGATGTAGTTTAGACACTGCAACGACTTTTGTTACAATCCAAAATTATTTTTGTCGATATTTTATCATAAAATGTCTTTCTTATCAAATAATTATATTTCTATTTCCAAATAGCTTTTATATCTGATATAACATTTTACAAGAAAAGAAACGTTTTCCAGTCTCTTATTTGCTTTCGGAAAACGTTTCTTTTCATTTACTCTTCATATAGATTTCCGTTCTCATCGGTCCAAGTTCCGTCACCATTATTTGTGTATCCTACACCGTCTGTATCACGGTAATAATAATCTCCGTTTGTAGTCTCTTTTACATTAACGGTGCCGCTGCTGCCCTTGAGTTCATGCTTTTCCAGCTGTGTTCCGAAACTATAGTCTTCATCATTCCAGGTACGGTAGGAATTTCCATTGGCATCTGCCCAGCTCCCATCTCCCTGATAACTGTATTGGAATCCATAATCGTCGGAATAGGTTCCGTCCCCATTATCGTAAAGGACTCTGGATTCTTCATCGCCTTCACCTGCTGCTACAATTGATGCCACACCGGACGCAGTACTGAATCCACTGGTATATGGCACGCCTGCCGGAAGATTTTCATTATGTGATACATTCCCACTACCACCAGAACTGCTTTCGTAATCGGTTGATCCATTCTCCTGGCTTTCATTTTCTGTATCAGCTGCAGAAGAATTTTCTGCATCCACACTTTCTGTCGACGTTTCTTCATTTTGTGACAGATCTGCGCCAGGGTTCTGCACGTCATTGCTTTCCTGCTTATTTACCGTTTCGGAAAAAGGTGCATACTCTGGCACATTATTCTTCTCCTGATCTGTCTTTTTTTCATTATGAGTTTCTGCCTGCTCTGTTTTTCCAGTTTCTTCCGGTGCCTCTGCTGACACGCTGAATGCCAGATTTCCTCCGACAAGCAGAACTGCCATCAGAATTCCCGGTAGCAGTCCCCGTCTAAATTTCCGGATATTGAGCATATACAGAATCCTGTCTTTAAATACCATTCCACTGTCATTAAGGCTTGCGCTCACATATGGTACCTGATTGTCCATTGCGACTGTTCGAAGAAGCAGTTGTCTGTAAAGCCTGTTTTCTTCCAGGTTTATCCGATGGATAACATCTGTATCACACAGATTCTCAATATCTTTATCTGCTTCTTTCAGCATCAGAAGAAGAAATGGATTAAACCAGTATATCGATGCACAGATCCGTAAAAACATCTTATACCAGAGATCCCGATGATTGTAATGCGTCAGTTCATGGTAAAAAACAAGTTTTCTTTCTTCGGCAGAATACCCGGTTGCAGGCAGATACAGTTTCGTATGAAAAAGCCCTGCCAGAAGCGGTGTGGTAAGACCTGCATTCTGCCTGAGTTCCGGTATTCTGCGTACATGCTTTCTCTGACACACCTCTCTGTACATCTGAATACTCACCGGGTCACTTACTAACAGACTCATCCGTTCCAGATTCTTCGTAGAAAGGTAATATGCCAGAAATTCTCCTGCAAGTTTGAGGATTGCCACAACCAACCAGACGGCTGTAAAAATCACTGCTGCAATTCCCATCCATCTGCCTGAATCACGCATGACAGGCACCTTCTGCGAAGAATTTTCAGAGGAATTCTGTGTGTTTTTGTTTAATGACTGCATATTTTCTAAATTCTGTAGTCTGTTTCCCTGATTTTCTGTTCCGACCATACTGCCATTTGGATTCAGATTCTGTCTGTCATATGTGCGGTATTGCGGCACATTAAAAGTCACAACTGACAAGTCTGCCGGCAGCTGTAATGGAAATGTCAGGCTGACTGCCACGATCAGCCAGATAACATATTTCCATCTGGCTGAGACTTTACCTTTTAGCAAAGCTGCAAGCACTTTGACCAGCAAAATTACAACTGCTGCAATAATATTCAGTTTCAAAATATGCAAAACAAATACTTCCATAGTTCGCTATTTCTCCCTGTCCTCAAGTTCTTTAAGGAAATCACTAAGATCCTGAATTTCTTCAGGACATACCTTTTTCCCCTGATACAAAGACGTTACAAATTTTTTCAAAGAGTTCCCATAAAGCTTCTCAAGGACACTCTGGCTTTCATGTGCCTGATAATCCGACTGTGAAACCAAAGGTGTATACAGATTCATTTTACCCTGTTTGGTCACTTTCACAAAATTTTTGGCTTCCAGCCTGGCCAGCAGCGACAGGATCGTTGTCGGAGCAAGGCTTTTTTTCGTATTGATCACTTTTTCAATTTCCATTCTGTTCATCGGAGGTGTATTATTCCAAAGAACAAGCATAATGTCCAGTTCTGATTCCGGTAGTCTCTGATATGTTTTTTTCACGCTCTCATTCTCCCTCTTTCTACAATTGTAGGAACGATTTTATTATACCATATCAGTCAATTTCTGTATAGCTGTTTCCATTCTCATCTGTCCAGGTTCCATCTCCGTTGTCTGAAAATCCGGTACCATTTTCGTTGTGGAAATAATAATCACCATTTGTAGTCTGTGTAATGGTTACTGTATTACCGTCCGAATCCTCAAGGTCATGCTGTTCCAGAGTGGTTCCAAGATAATGGGTTTCATCATTCAGGGCTGAGTACGTGTTTCCATTTTCATCGGTATAAGTTTCATTCCCGTTATCAGTATATTTCATTCCGTCATCTCCACGATATTCGCAAGAATAATCTTTGTGAAGAATGTAGTTGATCTCAATTGTATTTCCATCACTGTCAACCAATGTCAGTGGTGAGGTGGAAATAATATCTGAACCATCATCGTTATCTGCGGAAGCATTCACGTCTGCATTGGAAGAATCTGAATCTCCCTTGCCTCCCGGATTGGAAGTACCGGTATCTTCCTGATCAGAATTCTCTGTTGAATCTTCATATGCTTGTCTGGTAAGGGAGGGATTTCCTGGATAGGAAATATATTCTACGAATTTTCTGACATCACCGATATCATCTGCATCTTTTGCATATCCCACCGTCATATATAAACTGTTCCCCTCTGAATAAACTGTCTGATAGCAGGCTTCATACGTATCATCGCATTTTGCAATTGCTATATTGACATCATCAAGTGAATATTTATAAATGTTTACATAATCACTTCCATTCGTATAGCTTGCATAAGTACCTTCCGTATCTGCTTTTTCCCAGTCGGAATCAGCTGGCGGCTGTGTATAAAAGTCATTATTTTCTGCTGCCAGAACCGTTCCTGCTGAAAAAGTTCCTAATATCGCCGTAGTGATAAGTGTCATTAACTTTACTGTTCCTGTCTTCATAGTGCATTCTCCCTGTTTATTATTTTCTACTTCTGTAGAAGTTGTTCATATTCTACATCTGTAGAATATAAATGTCAACCATATTTTCTACAATTTCAAAATATTAACATGCACATACTGTGTTCGAACCTGATTCTGGATTTCTTCACTCTCGCATCCTCTGATAAATAATCGGCTCATCATACCTAAAAGTTCTTCTACCGTTTATTTCCATTGTTTCTGATACTTCCAGCTTTTTTGCATTAAATTATTTATGAAGGGTAAACTTTAGCACAGGAGAGAACATGCTTATACTGCCGCCTTCCCAGGTATTCCCATGCTTCTGGTAAATGGCCGGATTGAACTTTGCAGAACGCTTTAAGTGTTATCGATTTCTCGTAACACCCGTACTGCCGCCTGTACCAGCATTTTGGTCGATGGGGTATCGGAGGATACTGTGGGGATGCCTTCTTTTGCCAGCATATAAATCTTAGCGGCTTTATCCTGGCTCTGATGGTATCCCTTCTCTTTTGCCCATTTTAGATAGCTTTCTATAAACTGTTCCTCCGATTTCTTCGTGATATTGTCATAATGCCAATATTCCTCCACAAAATCCCCTAGCTTATCTTTCCCATTTGTTTCATTCCACCCTTTCAGTAGCGTTTTAATCCCTGGCATCGTATAGTCCAAAAGATGAGTCAGTTCCAACACGCTTTCCACTCGCATCCGCATATAATGGCGGTACTGTCGACCTAAAAGCTTTAGTTCTCGTAAATGCTTTCTTCCAGTTCATATTCTTTCAGTCGATACCAATGATCAATTCCATAGTTAGAGATTGTAATGGCATCTTGCTTATCTGTTTTCACACGCCTCAATCCCTGACAACGGTATTCCTTGGCGTACCTTAGTTAGATGGGCACTGTCATGACCACCACTGCACTATTCCGTTAATGATCACAAAAAACCGCCGGATTCTTCCGGCGGCCCCTTGCTACATTAGTTGTCCAATCTTAATCTTCTCTATCATGGACTGATATTCTTTTTTCGTTATTACTTTATGATCCAGCAGATTTTTATAATAGCTTATTTTCCGTTCCTCGCTACACGTATCCGGAACGATTTCTTTCTGTTTTGCTTTTCCACTCCGGTATAAACAATATGCAATCAGATATACAATCACACAAATATAGATCATTCCAAAGTTCCACACGTTATACAGAAAGGTTCTCATAGACCAACTATTTAAGATAGCATGATATGTATTAAGGCTAAAAGTAACTAACCACATGCTGAACTGCGCAAAAAAATATACGATTGCTGTTTTCTTTCGCATCCCGATTCTTGCCTTGGTCAATCTGAATGAAGAATTGATCATGATTATCAGCGATTCTATTGCAAATAGTTTCCCTATAATCATCACCCATTCACACCCGTCTTCATAAGAACGGAAGTATAGCTGCCTCCATGCCATCTCAAAACCAAATTTAGAAAGCACTTTTAGAAACATCACATAACTATATGCCTCATATATTAAAAGCAGCGTAAACAAAATCCCTGCTATATTACACTTCTTATTTCTTTTCATAATCATATCTCCATAGCCCATAAATCAACAGCTGCAAATTCTACCCGGTAGTCTCTGTCTTTTTTTCCGCAATAAAGACACATTCCCTTTAACGGGTAAGGATCATGGTAATAACCGATTCCTTTGGAAGGTAGTACAAGAGCAGCAGTTCCAACCAGCGTTTCTCCATCATAGATCTTTGCTATTATTGTTCCATCGATAACAGCTTTTATATCCTCAAATATTGTAAAGGGTTCAGTAAGAGCAACTTTCGTAGTCACGGTACAGGTTCCAGTTTCCGATACTTCAACTTTAGTCTCTGTAAAAGCAAGTCTTTTCAAACAGGTCTGCACATCGTCTTTCGCCAGCAGTTTTGTCTTGGCACTATCAATAGATACTGCAACTCCTCTCGCCTGGCTTTCATAAGAAACGGCTCCCATATAAGAATTCGTGATTAGTGGGGAAAAAGCCTGCAGGTTTGCCTTATTCTGAGCCCTTATCTGTGCATTTTGCGCCTGGATATTAAGTGCCGTTGCTGCTCCGGCAGCAGGACCGGCTATTCCATTTACAATGCCTCCATGAATTGCCCAATCTTTTTCTTTTTGTTGCGAAGCATTCATCACAGCTTTTGCTCCACTTTTAAGGGTATCTGCTGTTTGCAAAAGTGCAGCCCTTTCAGCAGTAAGCATGGCAATCCGCTTTTCTCTTCCAGTCATGCCCTCATATTTCACAAGAGTTTTCTGCTCTGCTCTTTCTTCTTCCCTTTTAGCTTTTAAAGAATCATCCAGTTCTTTTTGCTCTTTCTTTTTAACCAATACTTCTGCTTCGGAATACAGATCTGATATATCCGAATATTTAATCCCATGTTTTTCGGCTATCAATTTAGCTTTCTGTACTTCTTTTTCATTTTTACACTCTTTGATATCAGCTTTAAGGCACTCTTTGTAAAACTCTTCTTTTTTATTTTTTTCCTGTGTCTCTACTGTTATTATCTTATTTTTGCAGATCAGATTAAAAATATGAATTACCACTCCGATTCCAACTATAATAAATGCAGGTTTGAATAAGGAATTACTATTAGATGCAGTTTTAACTATACCGTAATTAGGCTTGGATGGGGCATTCATGATCTCTGAAAGAAGGACTGCTATCCCTCCCACAGTTATCACTATCCCTGAAGCTATCTGTCCCTTTTTACATATCGTTGTTTTTTTAAATGCACCATACAAAACTACGATTCCCCATAAAGCGATAATGCTTCCTATAAGCTTTTCCAAAAACACTGCTTCTCCTCCTCTTACTCATAATATTTGCTTTTTCTGTAAAACCGTCCTCCTTTGAACGATCTTATTTATAACATATTTTATAATATGTGATATTTCTGGAAGATTGTCTGTTTTTACAGAAAAGACTTATTTTTTAAACATAACATATTCTGTAGTCAAATACCATATGCTGTCAGATAAGTACTTTAATCGTAAAAAAAGGACCCGATGCATCAGGATCCTTACATTTGTACTATTTCTGAACTTTTAATTAAAACACAAGCTTTCTTTTTTTTGAGCAGTTTTGGTAAATGAAAAATGGCGAGATGCTTATCGTAACACCCCGCCGAACAACCGATTTTCATAAGATCCGCATAATCAGGACAATTTTTACATTTTATACTGGTAATAACTTAGCATTTTTTATAATATCTTGAATCTGCTTTTCATCCACTCCAGCCACATCAGCAATCTGAGCAGTTGTATAACCCTTTTTGTACATACTTATAACAAATTTTAATGTTGTTGCTTTTGTCGCAGCTTCAGTTGCATCTTCTGTGAACTACTCGGCAACTGAGTTGCCAGAGCATCTGAAATCTGGCGGGATACCGCCTTTTTCAGGGTGCGTCCATGACAC